>JAGWTL010000060.1 GCA_028869035.1 Burkholderiales bacterium
AAAGGTGGCATGAAAGTCGGTGCCATCGCTGTCGTCTTTGGCTGGGCCTGCGCTGCCAATCCAATACATGGTTTCGCCACGTGGACTGGTTTGTGTAATAACGCGTTCGGCCGAATGGCGACGGCCCAAGCGTGTCACGCGCAAGTCCTTGATCTGCGCAACGGGTCGGTTGGGAATATTCACATTCAATAGCCATGGTTCGCCTTGTACAGGACCTTGCGCCATCAACTGCTGCACCAACTCGCGCGCCTTGGCAGCGGCTGCGTCGATGTGCGCCCAGCCTTTTTCAACTTGCGAAAAAGCAATGGCTGGAATGCCAAACAAATACCCTTCCATGGCCGCGCCGACGGTGCCCGAGTAAATGGTGTCGTCGCCCATATTGGCGCCGTTGTTGATGCCAGAGACCACCAGATCGGGCCGGTAGCCCAGCAGACCGGTCAGCGCGATGTGCACGCAGTCGGCCGGCGTGCCGTTGACGTAACGGAAGCCGTTGGCCGCACGGTGCACGTACAGCGGGGAATGCAGGGTCAGCGCATTGGATTTGGCGCTGTTGTTGTGCTCGGGCGCCACCACCTCCACCTCGGCCACATGCTTGAGCGCCTCGTACAGCGCCACGATGCCGGGAGCCTGGTAGCCGTCGTCGTTGGAGATCAGGATTTTCATGGTTGGCATGTCCGTGCCCATTGTAGGTGGCCCGCCTGTCCGCCTTGACTTGCGTCACGCGAGGGACAAGAGGACCCACAGCGGTGCACGTATCATGCCCGACACGCTTCAGCACGCAACAGGAGACACGGTATGCACGCATGGCTTTGCACGAACCCCACCGGAGTTGACGCCCTCGAGTGGAAGGAACAGCCCACCCCGCAGCCCGGCCCCGGCCAGGTGCGGGTGGCGATCAAGGCCGCCAGCCTGAACTTCCCCGACCTGCTGATCGTGCAGAACAAGTACCAGATCAAGCCGCCCCTGCCCTTTGTGCCGGGCTCCGAGTACGCCGGGGTGGTCGAAGCCCTGGGCGCAGGTGTCACGAACCTGAAAGTCGGCCAGCATGTGGCCTGCCTCTCGGGCACCGGCGGCTTCGGCACCCACACCCTGGCGCCGGCCGCCCTGTGCCTGCCCCTGCCTGCGGGTTTCCCCTTTGCCGATGCGGCAGCCTTCATCATGACCTACGCCACCTCGCACCACGCGCTGGTGGACCGGGCCCAGCTCAAGGCCGGCGAAACCCTGCTGGTGCTGGGCGCGGCCGGCGGCGTGGGCACTGCCGCCATCCAGATCGCCAAGGCCATGGGCGCGCGCGTGATCGCCGCGGCCTCCAGCGACGACAAGTGCGCGCTGTGCAAGTCCATCGGCGCCGACGACACCATCAACTACAGCACGCAGGACCTGCGCGAGCAGCTCAAGGCCTTGACCGGCGGCAAGGGCCCGGACGTGGTCTGCGACCCCGTGGGCGGCGACCTGGCCGAGCCGGCCCTGCGCTCCATCGCCTGGCGCGGTCGTTACCTGGTGGTGGGTTTTGCTGCCGGACCTATTCCCCAGCTGCCGCTGAACCTGCCCCTGCTCAAGGGCGCCGCCATCGTCGGCGTGTTCTGGGGCGAATTCGCCCGCCGTGAACCGCAGGTCAACGCCGCCATGATGATGGCCCTGGCCCAGTGGTACGGCCAGGGCAAGATCAAGCCCGTGATCGACAGCACCCTGCCCATGGGCGAGCTCAAGGCCGCCTACGCGCGCATGGGGGCGCGCGACGTGAAGGGCAAGCTGGTCATGGTGAACTGAGCCGGGCACCGGCGGCTGGCAGCAGCGCTGCCCCGGCCGCCTGGTCGAAAATGCCGAGTCTTGTTCGTCGTGCTTCATGAACACCGAAGCACGAAAACCCTATGCACCCGACACCCTCGACTTCTCCTGACACCGCGCCGCGCCGCGCCGGCCGGCGCGAATGGATCGGCCTGGCGCTGATCACTCTGCCCTGTGCCGTCTACGCCATGGACCTCACGGTGCTCAACCTGGCCCTGCCGGCCATCAGCGCCGACCTGCAGCCCACGCCCTCGCAACTGCTGTGGATCGTGGACATCTACGGCTTCCTCGTGGCGGGTTTCCTCATCACCATGGGCACGCTGGGCGACCGCATCGGGCGCCGTCGCCTGCTGCTGATCGGCGCGGCGGCCTTCGCAGCCGCCAGCACCCTGGCGGCTTTCGCGCGCAGCGCCGAGGCCCTGATTGCCCTGCGCGCCTTGCTGGGCGTGGCCGGGGCCACGCTGGCGCCATCCACGCTCTCGCTGATCCGCAACATGTTCCACGACGAGCGGCAGCGCCAGTTCGCCATCGGCATCTGGATCACCGCCTTCTCGGTCGGCAGCGCCATCGGGCCGCTGGCCGGCGGCCTGCTGCTGCAATGGTTCCCCTGGGGCTCGGTCTTCCTGGCCGCCGTGCCGGTGATGCTGCTGCTCCTGCTGCTGGGCCCCTCCCTGCTGCCCGAGTACCGCGACCCGCAGGCCGGGCGTCTGGACCTGGCCAGTGTGGCCCTGTCGCTGTCCACGGTGCTGCCCCTGATCTGGGGCCTGAAACGGCTGGCCGAGTCCGGTCCGGGCACGGCCGCTTTCGTGGCCCTGGTCTGCGGCGTGGCCCTGGGTGCGGTGTTCGTGCAGCGCCAGTCCCGGCTGGCCTACCCGCTGCTGGACCTGGGCCTGTTCCGCCGCCCGGCCTTCGCTGCGGCGCTGACCATCTACGCCCTGTCCTGCCTGGCCATGTTCGGCGTCTACATCTTCATCACGCAGTACCTGCAGGGTGTGCTGGGCCTGAGCCCGCTGGCCGCCGGCCTGGCCACCGTGCCCTGGGCCCTGGGCTTTGTCGTGGGCTCGCTGCTGGCGCCCAGGCTGACGCAGCGCTGGCCTCCGCACCAGTTGCTGGCGGCGGCGCTGTTGATGGCCGCCATCGGCTTTGCCCTGCTGCTGGCCACCCATGATCTGGCCACCTTGCCGGTGCTGATCGTGGCCACCGTGGTCATGAGCCTGGGCATGGCGCCGGTCTTCACCATCGGCACGGAGATCGTCGTGACCTCGGCGCCGCCGGAGCGCGCCGGGGCAGCCTCCGCCATGGCAGAAACCGCGTCCGAGTTCAGCGGGGCCTGTGGCATCGCCATCTTCGGCAGCCTGGGTACGCTGCTGTACCGCGAGCGCCTGATGGAGATGCTGCCCGCCGATGTGCCAGCCGACAGCGCGGCGGCCGCCGGCGCCACCCTGGGCGGCGCGCTGGCCGCCGCCGCAGCTCTGCCTGAGGCCCTGGGCACCTTGCTGCGCGACGCCGCACGCCTGGCCTTCACCGATGCCCTGCATGCCACAGCCGCCGCCGGCGCGGCCCTGCTGGTGATTGCGGCCCTGCTGGCGCGGCGCATGCTGACGCCACGGGCTAAACCCTGAAACGAATCAAGGCCCCGGAGGGCCTTGATTCAATGTGATGCGGTGGGGTGGCTGATGGGACTCGAACCCACGACGACAGGAATCACAATCCTGGACTCTACCAACTGAGCTACAGCCACCGCAAGGCTGAAATTATAACCTCAGTCGCTCAGGAGGCGCCGCGTGCCGCAGGCAGGGCATTCGCGGGACGCGGCACCTTGATCTGGACCTTAAAGCGTTCCTGCAGCCACTGGTAGTAGGCCTGACCCTCGGCCTGCATCCACCACTGGGCGTACTGGGCACGCTCTTGCCGCTGCGCATCGGCCGCAGGGGCGGCACGCTCCACACGCTTGATGACGCGAACCACCACATAACCCTGGGCACCGAGGTCAACCCCCACCCACTGCGGCAGCTGGGCGGTATTGGCGCGCAGCACGGCGTCGATCACAGCGGCCGCCTGGTTCTGCGTCTGGTCACGCGACAGCACCTGGACAGCACCGACGCTGGCACCGGCAGGGTTGGCCTTCCAGGCCGCCAGTTTCTGTTGACCTTCCTGGCGCGCCAGTTCGGCGGCACGCGCCTGCACCACGCGCTCGCGCACCAGCTGGCGCACTTCGGCCAGGGGCAAGGTGCGCGCAGGCGTGTAAGCCGTGATGCGCGCAGCGGCGAGTTGGCTGGGTGCAATCTCCACGGCCTCGGTGTTGCGCTTGTTGTTCACGCTGTCGGGGCTGAAAACCGCCTCCAGGAACTTGGCGCTGGCCAGCACACCCTTGGCGCCGGGCGCCGGCTGGCGGCCCAGCCCATTGGCGCTCTGGATCTCGAGCTTGAGCTTGTCGGCCACGGGCTTGAGGCTGTCGGACTGCTCGTAGACGCCGTTGGTGAATGCCTCGGCAGCCTCGGCATAACGGGCACGCGCCTGCTGGTTCTTGAGGTCTTCTTCCAGGCTGGCACGCAGTTCGGCAAAGCTCTTCTGCTTGGGCGCCTTGATGTCGGTGACGCGGATGATGTGGAAGCCGAAGTCGGATTCGACGACCTCGCTGATTTCACCCTTCTTCAGGGCGAAGGCGGCATCCTCGAAAGGTTTGACCATGGCGCCGCGCGGGAAGAAGTCGAGGTCGCCGCCTTTGGGCGCCGAACCCGGGTCCTGCGAATGCTTGCGTGCCAGCTGGGCAAAGCTGTCGGGCGCCTTGCGCACCTGGGCCAGCAGTTCCTGCGCGCGCTCGCGCGCTTTCTGGCGCTCGGCCGCAGGGGCGTCCTTGGCTGCGGAGATCAGGATGTGGCTGGCACGGCGCTCCTCGGGACCACTCAAACGCGCGGCATTCTGCTCGTAGTAGCTGCGCACGTCCTGCTCGCTGAGTTTGATCGTCTTGCGCACGGCATCGATGTCCAGCACGATGTACTCGATGCTGGCCTGCTCGGGCGCCTGGAACAGGGCCTGGTTAGCCTGGTAGAAGGCTTCCAGTTCGCTGTCTTCGGGCTTGACGCGCGCGGCAAAGTCCGCCGTGGCAAAACGCGCCAGTTGCACTTCACGCCGTTCGAAATAGGCGCTCAGCGCCAGGTCGGCCGGCACGGTCGGGATGAAGGCGGTCTGGGCCACGCCGGCCTGCACCTGGCGAGCCGCCAGGTCGTTGCGCATGCGGGCCTCGAACATCTCGGGGCTCATGCCCTGGCGACCCAGCAGTTGGCGGTAGCGTTCCATGTCCAGAGAGCCATCGGGACGACGCAGTTCGGCAATGGCCGGGATGGACTGCAGTTCGCGCGCCAGACGGGCATCGCTGGCCCCCAGGTGCGCGGCCTGCGCAGCCTGGACCAGCACGCGCTCGCGCACCAGGCGCTCCAGCGTGGCATACCGGGCCTGGTCGGAATCGAGCAGCTTGGCGTCGATGGTGGGCATGAGCTGGCGCGCGCGTTCGACTTCCTCACGGTGCGCCGCATCCCATTCGCCGCGTGTGATCTCGGCGCTGCCGACACGGGCCACGGTCCGATCCTTCTCAAGAAAACGGTTGTAGCCGTCGATGCCGACCAGCACGAAAGACGGAATGATGATCAGGAACAGGACGATCATCATGATCTTGTTGTGCTTGCGTACGTAATCAAACATGGGAGCGCTCTCCAGCAAAAAAAGAAAAAGGCGAACACATCGTTCGCCTTTGCCTGGGTGGTGGGTGCTGACGGGGTCGAACCGCCGACCTACTCCGTGTAAAGGAGCCGCTCTGCCAACTGAGCTAAGCACCCCACCGAAACAGGATCATCAGTTCAGCGCGTCCTTCAGAGCCTTGCCCGGGCGGAACTTCGGCACTTTGGCGGCCTTGATTTTAATCGCAGCGCCGGTGCGGGGATTGCGGCCGGTGCGGGCGGCACGTTTGCCCACGGCGAAAGTGCCGAAACCGACGAGAGAAACGGAGCCGCCCTTTTTCAGCGTGGTCTTGACGGCGCCGATGGTGGACTCCAGCGCGCGGGTGGCGGCGGCCTTGGAAATGTCGGCATGCTTGGCGATGTGCTCGATCAGTTCGGTTTTGTTCACAAAGATCCCCTTGTATGGAAACTGCGTTAGTCAGTTGGTCTTGTCAGAAATTTTGGCTTGCCGCCCCGGTTGAAACCGGTGGCGGGTGGCTGGGCCATGCAGTTTTTGCTGCTGCATGCGATTAGAGCCAGGGATCATACCCGTGTCAACATGGCATGCGGCATAACAACAGCGCGGGGGCGAATTCTAGACGCATTTTTCCGACCGCCACGGTCACGGTATCACTCACCCACAAATAAATGTTCAAACCCGGTGATCCACGACCAGGCGTCGCCATCAAAATGGTTTAAGGCGCCGAGCACTTGATACAGTTCGCCCGGCGCAGCGCACCTCATCAGCGCGCGGGTCGCACCACCAGGCTCACGCCCACGGCGGTCAGCACCGTGCCGGTGATGGTCAGCAAGGTGATCGGTTCGGCAAACAGCAGCCAGGCCATGAGGGCCGTGGTCGGTGGCACCAGGTAGAGCAGGCTGGTCACGCTGGTGGCTGCGCCGCGCTGGATCAGCAGGTACAGCAGGGAGCTGCCACCCAGCGTGAGCCCCAGCACCGACCAGGCCATGGCCGCGACCAGCTCCCAGTTCACGCTGCCCGGCATGACTGTCCAGCGCATGGTTTCATTTTCAAACAAGGCCAATGGCAGCGTGACCGCCAGCGCCGCAATGAGTTGCACCGCATTGGCGCTGCGCACATCACAAGGCGCAACAAAATGTTTCTGGTACAGCGTGCCGGTGGTGATGCTCAGCAAGGCCAGCAGGGCCAAGGCGAGGTTGAGCAGATCGGCTTCGCCGCCCTGCCCGAACTTGCGTGCCACCACCAGGGCCAGACCGGCAAAACCCAGGGCCAGGCCCACCCACTGCCGCCGCGTCACCGCAGCGCCGCGCGCCGACAGCCAGATGGCGGTGAGCACAGGCTGCAGGCCGACGACCAGGGCCACCAGCCCCGAACCCATGCCGGCCTTCACCGCCGCCCACACGCCGCCCAGATAGCCCGCATGCATGAGCACACCCGTGACCGATAGGTGCAGCCATTGCGTGCGTGTGGCCGGCCAGGCCACACGGGCCAGCAGAATCCAGGGCAGGAAACAGAGGATGGAGAAGACGTAGCGCCAGGCCAGGAAGCCCAGCGGAGGTGCGTGCGGCATGCCATACCGAGCCACGATGAAGCCGGTGCTCCAGATCAGAACGAACACCAGGGGCATGGCCCGCAACAGGGCCTCACTGTCACGGCGGTGACTCATCGCGCTGCCGACTTCATTTCACACGGGCACGGATTTCGGGCAGGGCCTTCTGCAGGTAGTACACCATGGACCAGACTGTCAGCACGGCTGCCAGCCAGATCAGGGCCGTTCCCCACAGATGCGTGTTGATCAGGCCAAACAGCATGCCGTCGAAGAGCAGGAAGGGAATGGCCACCATCTGCACCGTGGTCTTGACCTTGCCCAGCATGTGCACGGCCACGCTGCGCGAGGCGCCGATCTGCGCCATCCACTCGCGCAGGGCCGAGATCGCGATCTCGCGGCCGATGATGATGAGCGCCACGAAGACGTCGGCCCGCCCCAGATCCACCAGCACCAGCAGGCTGGCGCAGACCAGGAACTTGTCGGCCACCGGGTCAAGAAAGGCGCCGAAGGAGGAGATCTGATTGAGCTTGCGCGCCAGATACCCGTCAAGCCAGTCGGTCAACGCGAACACCACGAACATCACGGTGGCGATCAGGTTGCGTGTCCCGGGCTCCAGCGGCAGATAGAACACCCCGACGATCAGAGGGATCGCGACGATACGCGTCCAGGTCATGAGGGTGGGGATGGTGAAGAACATGAGGGGGATTGTGGCATGCCCGCGGGCCAGCCTGCGGCCATCAGTGCAGGGCGCGGTAGATGATCTCCGCCAGTTCGTGCGAAATACCGTCCACCGAGGCCAGGTCCTCGACGCTGGCAGCCTCCACCCCGCGCGCGCCGCCAAAGCGCTGCAGCAGCCTGGCGCGCCGCTTGGGGCCCACGCCTGCAATCTCCTCGATCCTGCTGCCGCCCGTGCGCACCTTGGCACGGGCCGCGCGCATGCCGGTGATGGCGAAGCGGTGCGCCTCGTCGCGGATCTGCGCCACCAGCATCAGCGCGGCCGAGTCCTTGCCCAGCCAGACCTTCTCTCGCCCGTCGGCGAACACCAGTTCCTCCAGGCCGACCTTGCGGCCCTCGCCCTTTTCCACGCCGACGATGAGCGCGAGGTCCAGGCCCAGCTGTTCGAACACCTCACGCGCCATCGCCACCTGGCCCTTGCCACCATCGACCAGCACCAGGTCGGGCAGGCGGTCCGTGCCCTCGGTGGCCATGCCGCCTTCCCCCTCGCCTCCTTCACGCAGGGCCTGGGCCAGACGCGCGTAACGGCGCGTCAGCACCTGGCGCATGGCGGCGTAGTCGTCGCCCGGCGTGATGCCGTCGATCTTGTAGCGCCGGTACGCGCTGTTCTGCATCTTGTGGTGATGAAACACCACGCAGGAGGCCTGCGTGGCCTCGCCCGCCGTGTGCGAGATGTCGAAACATTCGACGCGCAGCTCGTCCAGCCGGTCCTGCGGCAGGGCCAGGGCCTCGGCCAGCGCCCGCGTGCGCGCCTGCTGCGAGCCCTCTTCCGCCAGCAGACGGGCCAGTTGCAGGCCGGCATTGGTCTGCGCCATCTCCAGCCAGCTGCGACGCAGTTCGCGCGGCTGGTGCACGGCGCGAATCCTGATACCGGCCTGTTCCGACAGGGCGTCGATCAGGCCCTTGCCCACCGGCTCGCTGGTGATCAGCGTGGGCACAGCCGGCACCTCCACGTAATGCTGGGCGATGAAGGCCTCCAGCACCTGGACTTCGACCGGCACAGCGGTGGACTCGTCCTCGCTCTCCAGCAGGGCCGCGGCATCCTCCACGTGCACCGGGAAATAGGCGCGGTCGCCCAGATGGCGGCCACCACGCACCATGGCCAGATTCACGCAGGCACGGCCGCCCTGCACCTTGACGGCCAGGATGTCCACATCGCGGTCGTCCACGTTGTCCATGGACTGCTGGTGCAGCACATTGGAGAGCGCCGCGATCTGGTCGCGCAATTCAGCTGCCTGCTCGAACTCCAGCTGTTCGGAATGCGCCTGCATGCGGCCCTCGAGCTGCTGCAGAACCTGCTGCGTCTCGCCGCGCAGAAAACCTTCGGCATGCGCCACGTCCTGCGCATAGGCCTCGGGCGTGACGAGGCCCACGCAGGGGCCCGAGCAGCGTTTGATCTGGTACAGCAGGCAGGGCCGCGTGCGGTTGGCAAACACCGTGTCCTCGCAGGTGCGCAGGCGGAACACCTTCTGCAGCAGCAGGATGCCCTCCTTCACGGCCCAGGCGCTGGGGTAGGGGCCGAAGTAATGGTGCTTTTTTTCCACCGCGCCGCGGTAATAGGCCACCCGCGGCCACGCGTTGGCGGACTTGCTGTCGCCCGGCTGGGCGACTGTGATCTTCAGATAGGGGTAGCTCTTGTCGTCTCGAAACAGGATGTTGTAGCGCGGGTGCTGGGTCTTGATCAGATTGTTTTCCAGCAGCAGGGCCTCGGCCTCGGAGCGCACCACCGTGGTCTCCAGGCGCACGATCTTGCCCACCATGTGGCCGATGCGCGTGCCGTCGTGGCTTTTCTGGAAGTAGTTGGCCACGCGCTTCTTGAGGTTGCGCGCCTTGCCCACGTAGAGCAGCCCGCCCTCGGCGTCGAAGTAGCGGTAGACACCGGGCAGCGAAGGCAGGGCCGCCACCTGCGCCAGCAGCTCCGCGCGGTGCGTCTCCTGAGACTCCTTTGCCGGCTCGCCGGCTGGTTCGTTCTGCATGGACTGTATTGTGGACAATCCCGGCATGACATCCGGGCAACGCTGGGACATTTTTTGCAGAGTCATCGACAACTATGGCGACATCGGCGTCTGCTGGCGCCTGGCGCGCCAGCTCGCCGGCCGCGGCCAGGCCGTGCGTCTGTGGGTGGACGATGCCAGCGCGCTGCGCTGGATGGCGCCCCAGGACTGTCCCGGCGTGGAGGTCCATCCCTGGACGCAGCCGCTGGCACTGGAAGCCCTGAAGCCCGGCGAGGTGCTGGTCGAGGCCTTCGGCTGCGAGATCCCGAGCGAGTTCCTGACGCACTACGTGGGCTGGAGACAAGCCGATGGCCGTCCAGCGGCCTGGATCAATCTTGAGTACCTCTCGGCCGAGACTTATGTGGAGCGCAACCATGGCCTGCCCTCGCCGGTGATGAGCGGCCCCGGGCGCGGACTGGTCAAACACTTTTTCTATCCTGGTTTCACCGGGCGCACCGGAGGCCTGCTGCGTGAACCCGATCTGCCGCAGCGCCAGGCAGACTTCGACCCAGCGGCCTGGCTGGACCGGCAGGGCATCGGGGCGTCTCCCGAGACGCAGCTCGTCTCCCTGTTCTGCTACGAGCCCACCGCCCTGCCCGGCCTGCTGGACCTGCTGGCACAGCAGGCGGCACCGGTGCAACTGCTGGTCACCGCCGGCCGCGCCACGGCCGCGGTGCGGGCCTGCGCCCCCCGGCCCGGCCTCGCCCTGCATTACCTGCCCCACCTCACGCAGGACGATTACGACCACCTGCTCTGGGCCTGCAATCTGAATTTCGTGCGCGGCGAGGACTCGCTGGTGCGCGCCCTGTGGTCCGGGCGGCCCTTCGTCTGGCACATCTATCCGCAGCACGACGAGGCCCACCGGTTCAAGCTGGAGGCATTTCTGGACCATATCGAGGCCCCGGCCTCACTCCGCGATTTGCACCGGACCTGGAACGGCCTGGACACCCGGCCACTGCCGGCCCTGGACCTGCCGGCCTGGTCCAACACCATCGCCCAGGCCCGCGAGCGCCTGCTGGCGCAGTCCGATTTGGGCAGCCGCCTGCTTGAATTTGTCGCCGGCCGCCCGGCCGATGCCGACAGCCCTTAAAAAACGTTAAAATTCAAGGTTTTGCGGAGTCCACCTGGCCCGGCCTGTGGAATTCCCCCTTACCTGCCGCACGAACACCGGTTTACTCGGGGCATAAAGCGGCCAACCGAATCAGCACTACGGAAACACTATGAAGATCGCTCAGGAAATTCGCGCCGGCAACGTGATCATGCACGGCAAGGACCCGATGGTCGTGCTCAAGACCGAATACAGCCGCGGCGGCCGCAACTCGGCCACCGTGCGCATGAAGCTCAAGAGCCTGATCGCCAACTTCGGCACCGAAGTCGTGTTCAAGGCCGACGACAAGATGGACCAGGTCATCCTGGACAAGAAGGAGTGCACCTACTCCTACTTCGCCGACCCGATGTACGTCTGCATGGATGCCGACTACAACCAGTACGAAGTCGAAGCCGAAAACATGGGTGATGCCCTGCACTACCTGGAAGACGGCATGCCGGTCGAAGTGGTGTTCTACGACGGCAAGGCCATCTCGGTGGAACTGCCCACCAGCGTGGTGCGCGAAGTCACCTGGACGGAACCCGCCGTCAAGGGCGACACCTCGGGCAAGGTGCTCAAGCCGGCCAAGATTGCCACCGGTTTCGAAGTGGCGGTGCCGCTGTTCGTCGACCAGGGCGACAAGATCGAAATCGACACCCGTACCGGCGAGTACCGCAAGCGCGTCTGAGCGTTGGCGATCGCCGCAAAAGGCTCCTCCGGGAGCCTTTTTTGTTTTCTGCGGCGCACGACCCGGCCACGATCGCCCGTCATCCCGCCTGGCTTGGCGGCGCCAGGGCACGCGAACACGGCCCGGATCCGCTGCCAATTCGGTGTAGGCTATCCCCATGAACGAAGCTGACACCACGACGCCCGCCATCGGTCCCGGCACCAATGGCCAGCCCTCGCGCCTGGCCCTGCGCCGCGTGTTGATCGACACCTACCATGAAAACGTGGCCTACATGCACCGTGAGTGCGAGGTATACCGCGCGGAAGGTTTCAAGGCCCTGTCCAAGGTGGAGGTGCGCACCAACGGCCACAGCATCCTGGCGACGCTCAATGTGGTCGACGACGAAACCATCGTCGCCTGCGGGGAGCTCGGGCTGTCCAAATCCGCCTTCGACCAGCTCGAAACACAGGA
>JAGWTL010000386.1 GCA_028869035.1 Burkholderiales bacterium
GCGGGCCTGCTGCAGCTCAAGGGCCACAAGTCGGTGGGCGGCATGCGCGCCAGCATCTACAACGCCATGCCGCTCGAAGGCGTGCGGGTGCTGATCGAGTACATGCGAGAATTCGAAAGAAGATCATGACTTCCCCGAAGCGCCTTCGGCGCCTCCCCCCCATGGGGGGGGCGCACCCAGCGGCCCGGCCAAGCCGGTTGCGCGGGTGCCTGCGCACAGGGCCCGAGCGTGGCCTTGCGCAACGCACGAAGATTTTGAGATGACCAAGACCCTGCCCGAACTGCGCACCCAGATCGACGCGCTGGACCAGCAACTGCTGGCCCTGCTGAACCAGCGCGCCGCCCTGGCCCATGAAGTGGGCGAGATCAAGAAGGTCGAAGGCTCGCCCGTGTTCCGCCCCGAGCGCGAAGCCCAGGTCATCGCCGGCCTGCAGACCGGCAACGCCGGGCCGCTCAAGCGCGAGAGCGTGGCCAGCATCTGGCGCGAGATCATGTCGGCCTGCCGCGCCCTGGAAGCACCCCAGCGCGTGGCCTACCTCGGCCCGGCCGGCACCTTCAGCGAACAGGCCGCCGAGCGGTTTTTCGGCTCCAGCATCGAACGCGTGCCCTGCGGCAGCATCGACGAGGTCTTCCGCGCCACCGCCGCGGGCAGCGCCCAGTACGGCGTAGTGCCTATGGAGAACTCCACCGAAGGCATGGTCTCGCGCTCGCTCGACCTCTTCCTGGCCTCACCCCTGCACGTGATCGGCGAGACCAGCCTGCTGGTGCGCCACAACTTGCTGCGCCAGAGCGACTCGCTCGAAGGCATCACGGCCGTCTACGCCCATCCCCAGGCCCTGGCCCAGTGCCAGAACTGGCTCAACACCCACCTGCCGTACGCCGAGCGCCACGCCGCGGCCAGCAACGCCGAGGGCGCGCGCCTGGCCACGACCAACCCGGCCTGGGCCGGAATCGCCAGCGAACGCGCGGGCAGCGAGTTCGGCCTGCATGTGGTGGCCCATGCAATCCAGGACGACGCCTACAACCGCACCCGTTTTGCCGTGGTCTGCCTGCCCCAGACCCTGGCGACGCCGGAAGCCTCGGGCAAGGACTGCGTGAGCCTCATCGTCTCGGTGCCCAACCGCCCGGGCGCGGTGCACGACCTGCTGGTTCCCCTGAAGAAACACGGCGTGTCCATGACCCGCTTTGAATCTCGCCCGGCACGTTCGGGCCAATGGGAATACTATTTCTACATCGACATTCAGGGCCACGCCTCGCAGCCCCATGTCGCCGCCGCCTTGCAGGAGTTGCAGACCCTTTGCGCCTTCTACAAGGTCCTTGGCACCTACCCCGTAAGTGAATAATGCCCCCCACGTTCATCACGTCGTGTATCCACTGCGCCCCGAGGGGGCTGAAGCCGGCGGCTCCCCTGCCTGCCCAGGCGTGGAGGAGCCGAAGAGCGGCCGTGTCCTGCGGCCGCGCGGCCTGCAAGGCCAAGCCCTAGGGAAGGCCCGTCGAGAGTCTTATGTTTGAACAGTTGGGTCTTATCGGTTGCGGCCTCATGGGCGGCTCATTTGCCCTGGCGCTCAAGCGCGCCGGTCTGGTCAAGCGCGTGGTGGGCTACAGCAAGTCACCCTCCACCACCGAGCGTGCCCGCGCTATGGGCGTGATCGACGTCGAAGCTCCCTCGGCCCTGCTGGCCGTCTCGGGCGCCGACATCGTGCTGGTCGCGGTGCCGGTCTCGGCCACCGAGGCCACCTTCAAGGCCATCAAGCATCTGGTCACGCCGCAGATGCTGATCATGGACGTGGGCTCGACCAAACGCGACGTGGTCGATGCCGCACGCCGTGCCTTGCGCGAGCAGATCGGTTCCTTCGTGCCGGCCCACCCCATCTCGGGCAAGGAAGTCTCCGGCGTGGAGCACGCCGATCCCGACCTGTATTCGGGCAAGCAGATCATCCTCACCCCGCTGGACCGCACCCATGCGGCTCAGGTGCAGCAGGCCATCGACGTCTGGTCCGCCCTGGGCTGCCATGTGCTCAAGATGACCCCCGAGTCGCACGATGCGGCGTTTGCGGCGGTGAGCCACCTGCCTCACCTGATCGCCTTCGCACTGATGAACGCCATCACCGGCCAGAACCAGGGCAAGGATTTCCTGTCCCTGGCCGGCCCGGGTTTCCGCGACTTCACGCGCATCGCCGCCAGTGACCCGCATGTCTGGCGCGACATCATGATCTCCAACCGCGAAGAGCTGCTGACCCAGGCCAAGATCTTCCAGCGCAATCTGCAAGCCCTCGAACTCATGATCTCCACCGGCAACGCCGACGCTCTCGAAGAGCTGATCGGCCAGGCCAGCCAGGCCCGCGCCCACTGGAGCATGAACAAGAACCGTC
>JAGWTL010000061.1 GCA_028869035.1 Burkholderiales bacterium
CCCGAGTTGGCCTTGATGGTGATCTTGTTTTCCTTGCCCGTGCCCTTGTCCTTGGCGCCCACGTGCAGGATGCCGTTGGCGTCGATGTCGAAGCTCACCTCGATCTGCGGCACGCCGCGCGATGCGGGCGGGATGCCTTCGAGGTTGAACTCGCCCAGCAGCTTGTTGACGTTGGCGATCTCGCGCTCGCCCTGGAACACCTTGATGGTCACGGCGGGCTGGTTGTCCTCGGCCGTGGAGAAGGTCTGCGCGAACTTCGTCGGGATCGTGGTGTTCTTGGTGATCATCTTGGTCATCACGCCGCCCAGGGTCTCGATGCCCAGGGACAGGGGCGTCACGTCCAGCAGCAGCACGTCCTTGCGGTCGCCCGAGAGCACCTGGCCCTGGATGGCGGCGCCCACGGCCACGGCTTCGTCGGGGTTCACGTCCTTGCGCGGCTCCTTGCCGAAGAATTCCTTGACCTTGTCCTGCACCTTGGGCATGCGCGTCATGCCGCCGACCAGGATCACGTCGTTGATGTCGGACACGGCGATGCCCGCGTCCTTGATGGCCGTGCGGCAGGGGGCGATGGTGCGCTCGATCAGGTCGTCGACCAGGCTTTCCAGCTTGGCGCGCGTGAGCTTGATGTTCAGGTGCTTGGGGCCCGAGGCGTCGGCCGTGATGTAGGGCAGGTTGATGTCGGTCTGGGCGCTGTTGGACAGCTCGATCTTGGCCTTCTCGGCCGCTTCCTTCAGGCGCTGCAGGGCCAGCACGTCCTTGGATAGGTCCACGCCCTGGTCTTTCTTGAACTCGCCGATGATGTAGTCGATGATGCGCTGGTCGAAGTCCTCGCCGCCCAGGAAGGTGTCGCCGTTGGTGGACAGCACCTCGAACTGCATCTCGCCGTCGACGTCGGCGATCTCGATGATGGAGATGTCGAAGGTGCCGCCGCCCAGGTCGTACACGGCGATCTTGCGGTCACCCTTGCCGCCCTTGTCCAGGCCGAAAGCCAGGGCCGCGGCGGTGGGCTCGTTGATGATGCGCTTCACATCCAGGCCGGCAATGCGGCCGGCGTCCTTGGTGGCCTGGCGCTGGGCGTCGTTGAAGTAGGCCGGCACCGTGATCACGGCTTCGGTCACGGGCTCGCCCAGGTAGTCCTCGGCGGTCTTCTTCATCTTGCGCAGGATGTCGGCGCTGACCTGCTGGGCCGAGATCTTCTTGCCGCGCACTTCCACCCAGGCGTCGCCGTTGTCGGCGGCCACGATGCTGTAGGGCATCAGGTCGATGTCCTTCTGCACTTCCTTCTCGGTGAACTTGCGGCCGATCAGGCGCTTGATGGCGTACAGCGTGTTCTTGGGGTTGGTGACCGCCTGGCGCTTGGCCGAGGCGCCGACCAGCACTTCACCGTCTTCCTGGTAGGCGACGATGGAGGGGGTGGTGCGCGCACCTTCCGCGTTCTCGATCACCTTGGTGCTGTTGCCCTCCATGATGGAGACGCAGCTGTTGGTGGTGCCGAGGTCGATGCCGATGATTTTGCCCATGTTCTTACTCCTGAGGGAAATTGGTTGCAGTCTTATCTGTGGATAACTGGCATGTTTTCAAGGGGATGACGCGCCTGCGGCGCATGACTTCCCCGCTGCGCGGGTTCCATGACGAAATGACTGCAGTCATGGCGCGCAGCGCCGTCATCGATGCGCAGCGAGGTCATGCGCCGCAGGCGCGTCATCAAGTTCATTTCGGCGCCGCCACCGTCACGAGCGCCGGGCGCAGCACGCGCTCGGCGATGGTGTAGCCCTTTTGCAGCACGCTGACCACGGTATTGGCTTCCTGATCGGCGGGCACCACGCTGATGGCCTGGTGCTGGTGTGGATCGAACCGGGTCCCGGCAGGCGGGTTGATGGCGATGACCTTGTTGCGTTCCAGGGCGGCGTTGAGCTGGCGCAGGGTGGCTTCGGCGCCCTCGCGAATCTGCTCGGGCGTGGCGTCCTTGATGGTCAGACCGGCTTCCAGGCTGTCGCTCACCGGCAGCAGGCTCTCGGCAAAGGCTTCCACGGCGAACTTGCGGGCCTTGGAGATTTCCTCCTCGGCGCGGCGGCGGGCGTTTTCGACCTCGGCCTTGGCGCGCAGGAACTGGTCGGCCAGCTCAGTGCTTTTGGCCTTGAGTTCGGCCAGTTCGGCCCGGGCCTGGGTCAAGGGGTCGGCGACAGCGCTGTCGGGGGTCGGATCGGGCGTGGGAGTGGCTTGCGGGTCGGTCATTTTTCGAGGGAAATGAAGATCAGCCGCCGACTTGGGGGCTGAATCCACCATTTCAAGAGGGGAGATAACAGGGACCGGCCGCGGGGCGGCCGCAGGGGGCTCAGCCGGCCAGGGCCAGCAGTTCGACTTCGAACTTCAGGGTGGCGTTGGGGGGGATGACGCCGCCGGCGCCGCGCGCGCCATAACCCAGGGCCGCCGGGATGATCAGCACGCGGGTGCCGCCGATCTTCATGCCGGCCACGCCCTCGTCCCAGCCGCGGATCACCATGCCGGCGCCCAGGGAGAATTCGAAGGGGTCGTTGCGGTCCTTGCTGGAGTCGAACTTGGCGCCTTGCACGCCGTTGTTGTAGAGCCAGCCGGTGTAGTGAACGGTCACGTCCTGGCCGGTTTTGGCTTCGGCGCCGGCGCCGGGCGCGGTGTCTTCGTACTGCAGACCGGAGGGGGTGGTGGTGATGGCCATGGCGCTGTCCTTCGTGCTATTTATTTGATAGCTGACAGTGCCGGCCGCAAGCCCGCACGCCAGCAAGGCGAAGGGCGAATTATGCCAGTTGGGGCGACCCGGGCCGCTCAGCGTGCCTTGCGCGCCTGGCTGGCCAGCCACTTGCTGGCAAAGGGGGGCAGCTCGCCCATGCGACGGGTCAGTTCGGTTCCGGTGCCGGTCAGCAGGTAACCGTCACTGCCGTGGTTGAGCAGGCCGGCTTCGCGCAGTTCCTTGATGCGGGTGTTCAGGGTGTTGGGCGTGATGCCGCCCACGCTGTCCTGCAGCAGGCGGAAGGTCTGCGCATGGCCATCGCGCAGGGCCCACAGCACACGCATGGCGTAGCGCGACTCCAGCAGAGCCAGCAGCTGACCAATGGCGGCATTTTCCTTGTAGCTCATCCCACAGCACTCCTTGAAACGCCAGACCTGAGGCTTGGCGCACCCTCCCCGTGCCTGATGCTGCCGCTGTACAGCAGGCAGGCGAGGCGAAGGCGGACTATAGCGCAGATTCCGGACTGCTACAAGATTAATAGCTGATGGGTTTCCCCGCACCTGCCACAGAGGCCTGTTGCCGCCGCGCAGTGTGAAAAAGTCGTCAAATATAAATTTTTTTCAACAACTGCATCAAGGTCCGGCGCTCGGCCGGGCTGAGCCTGGCGGTGGAGGCCTCCTCCAGCTCGGAGGCCGTGACTTCGGCCTGTTTCATCATCTTGCGTCCCTCGGGCGTGAGGTGCAGGCCCATGGCGCGCCCGTCGTTCGGGTGGGGCCGGCGCGTGATGAGATCGCGTCTTTGCAACTGACTGATCATGCCCACCAGATTGGGGGGCTGGATGTTGAGTGTGGTGCAGAGCTGGCGCGAGGTGATGCCCGGATTGTGCGCGATCAGCGAGAGCACCGAGAAATCCACCGGCCGCAGGCCATAGACCGCCATATTGCGCAGAAAGGCGTCGACGATGACCAGGGTGGCGCGCCGGGCGTTGTAGCCGACCAGGCTTTCGAGGTAGCTGGTGTCGACCTGTTCGACGGCGGCGTCCGGGGTGGTTTTGCGTGTGCTCATGGTTCAGGCCGCCGCCGGCGCAGGGGCGCCGGTTTCGGTATCGTTCAGCTGCTGCTCGATGATCTGCAGGCGCAGTGCGAATTCGGGCAGCACCCAGGTCCGCAGGGCGCGTGCCGGGGCCAGCCAGTGCGGCAGGCCGGCGCCGATGCGCGCGCCGGCCCAGCCCAGCAGGGCCAGAGCCGTGGCCTGCAGGAAATCGTCGGCCACCCAGTAGGGCAGGTCAGCCCGGTAGCTCGCGGCCCGGGCCAGGCGCACGGTCAGGCTGCGCAGCTGCTCGAAGCGTTGCAGAACGGCTGGGGGCAGCGTGTCTTCGGCGCTCAGCTGGTCGAACAGCGCACCCAGCGCCGCACCGCCGTCGGGCAGCACCTTGCGCAGCAGCAGGTCGATGGCCTGGATCTCGTTGCTGCCCTCGTAGATCATGGTCACGCGCGCGTCGCGCACGATCTGCTCGATGCCCCATTCGCGGACATAACCGTGGCCGCCGAAGACCTGCAGGCAGGCGCTGGCGCCATGGAAGCCCTGGTTCGTCCAGGCCGCCTTGAGCACGGGCGTGACCAGGCTGCACCAGCGCTGTGCGGATTCTCTCCGTGCCGCACCGGGGTGGTGTTTGAGCATGTCGAGTTCGATGGCCGTGCGGTAGGCCAGCAGGCGGCCGCCATCGATCCAGGCGCGCTGCGTCGTGAGGATGCGCAGGATGGCCGGATGGTCCTGGATCAGGCTGGTCTGCGTGGCGCCGGGCGCGCGCATCTGGCGTCGCTCCTGCGCGTAGCCCCGGGCTTTCTGCCAGGCGGCTTCAAGCAGGGCGATACCCTGCAGGCCCACGTGCAGACGGGCCGCGTTCATCATCACGAACATGGCATTCAGGCCGCGGTGCGGCTCGCCCACCAGCCAGCCGGTGGCGTCATCGAAACGCAGCGCGCAGGTGGGGCTGCCGTGCAGGCCCATTTTTTCCTCGATGCGTTCGCAGACCACGCCGTTGCGTCTGCCATCGGGCAGGAACTTCGGGGCGAGGAAGAGCGACAGGCCTTTGGGGCCGGGTGGTGCATCGGGCAGTCGGGCCAGCACGAAGTGCACGATGTTGTCGCTCAGGTCGTGCTCGCCGCCGGAGATGAAGATCTTGCCGCCGGAAACCAGGTGGCTGCCGTCGGCTTGCGGCGCTGCCTTGGTACGCACCAGGCCCAGGTCGCTGCCGGCCTGCGGCTCGGTCAGGCACATGGTGGCCAGCCATTCGCCGGTGGCGATCTTTTCCAGGTAGCGGGTTTTCAGTTCCTCGCTGCCGTGGTGCTTGAGGCATTCGTAGGCGCCGTGCAGCAGGCCGGGCGCCATGGTCCAGCCGTGGTTGGCCGCGCTCAGCATCTCGTAGAGCACGGCCTCCAGCACGGCGGGCAGGCCCTGGCCGCCATCTTCGGGAGCGCAGGCCAGAGCGGGCCAGCCGGCCTGCCAGAAGGCCTGGTAGGCGGCGCGAAAACCCGGCGGCATGGTGACCTGCCCGGCCCCGAAGCGGGCGCCGGTCTCGTCGCCCACACGCTGCAGGGGGGCGATCGCGCTGCCCACGAACTTGCCGGCTTCCTCCAGCACCTGCTGCATCAGTGCCGCATCGACTTCAGCGTAGGGGGGCAGGGTCTGCAATTGCTCGGGGGCATCCAGCACGCCCATCAGCAGCTGGTGGATGTCTTCGAGGCGGGGCTGGTAGTCCATGGCCGGGCTTATTGGCAAACGAAGCTGCCGGCTTCTTCCAGCGAGCCCTCACCCTTGTAGCGGGCCACGGCCGGGTAGGCGCACAGGGGGCGGCCGCGTGCGGCGGACCAGTCCTGCGGCAGCTCGGTATTCACGCCGCCGGCATTGCCTGCACCGCGCGCGGTGGCCGGCACGCCTTGAGGCGTCACACCCTGTTCCACCCACTGCACCAGTGGGCCCAGCAGATCGAACTGGTCGGTGGCCGGACCGCCGCTGCAATGGTTCATGCCGGGCACGGGGAAGTAGCGGGCGAAGTCATCGGCCGGGCCGCCCAGGGCCTTGCCCAGGGCTTCGATCCACAGTCGGGTGTCTTCGGCCGAGAAGACCGCGTCGCTCACGCCGTGGTAGAGCAGCATCTTGGCGCCACGCGCACGCAGCGGGGCCAGGTTGCCGGGCTGTTCATGGCCGGGCGGTGTCATGAGCGAGAGGCCCGACTCCTTGTAGTTTTCATCGGTGGCGTTGAACAGCGCCAGCCGCGCACCCAGGTCTTCCTTGAGCGCATCGACCCGGCCCGGCGGCACGCTGAAGACCGTGGCCACGGCCAGCGGGTCCAGCGCCAGCGAGTTCACGAACTTCCAGGTGCCCCAGTTGGCGCCGACCAGGCCGCTGTCGTAGGGGAAGGGTGCGTACAGCGGCTGGCCGCTGCCGCTGCGGGCGCCGCTGAAGAGCGTGCCTATGACCTGTTTTTGCGCCGTGCTCAGGCACTGGCCATTGCGCTCGGCGCCGCAGCTGGGCACATCGGTCTGCAGATTGAAGCGGGCCTGGCAGGCCTGCACGTCCTGCACCATGCCGTCGCGTGCGCCGTCCAGGGCATCGCACCTGGTCAGGATGGCTTGGGCCACGGTCTGGCGCTCCTGCGCTGTGAAGGCGTTGCTCAGGTCGGGGATGCGCCCCTGCGGAGCCAGGGGGTGGGGCGCGGTGGCGCCCGGCGTGGCCAGGGCGCTGAACTGCTGGGCGCCCCAGAGCTGGGCCAGTGCGGCATTGGGCAGGCGGTAGCCCGGTGCGCCGATGAGGTAGCCGTCGTACTGTTCGCCCAGGCGCGCAGCCGCCACCATGGCGTGGCGCCCGCCGTTGGAGCAGCCGCCGATGTAGGAGCGGTCCGGTCCTTTGCCATAGGCCGTGCGGATCAGGTCCTTGGCCATGGGCGTGAGCTTGGCCACGGCCTGGTAGCCGTAGTCCAGCCGCGCCTGGGGCTCCAGGCCGAAGTAGGGGGTCTGCGCGCCGGTGTGGCCGGCGTCGGAGCTGATGACGGCGAAGCCCTGGAACAGCGCGCCCGTCAGGGGGCCGCCGCCGAGCGTACCGAGCGCGGGCTGCACATTGCCGTCCAGGCCGCCGTTGCCCTGGTAGTAGAACCGGCCGTTCCAGGCTTGGGGCAAGCGCATCTCGAAGCCGATCGCGTAGTCGCGCCCGTCGCTGCCCTTGCGTTTGTGCATGCTGCCCCTGACCAGGCAGTGGGCCGGCATGGGCTGCGCGCCCTGCTTGAGCGCGCCCTCGGCAACAGCCGTCACCGCATCGACCTGGGCCTGCTGATGCCGGAAGCCGGCCAGCAGCCCTTCGCAGGTCCGCAGCGCGGCAGCGCGGCTGGCGCCCAGCACCGGCGGGGTGGAGGCCGGCGGGGTGCTGCTGCAGGAGGCCAGCAGCAGCGCGGCTGGCACGAGCAGGAGGAGAGCGTGGGGGCGATGCTTCATGGGACGACTCCGGAGGTTCAGGTTCAAGGCGCAATCGGGGCGCAAGTGGCCCGGCCCGCCGGCGGCGGAGGAAGGCGCTTGCAGCATGCAGGGCGGTGGAGCAGCGGGCCGCTGCCCGGCCCGCCTGCCATCAGGATTCGGCCGTGAAGCCGATCTGCTTGACCAGCGGGCCCCAGCGTTCGTACTCGGCCTTCTGGTCCGCGGCCATTTCCTGCGGCGTGCTGCCGTGGGCGACCAGGCCGACCGTTGCCAGGGCATCGATCACGGTCTTGTCCTTCAGCGCGGCAGTGATCGCGGCGTTGGCCGTGGCGATGGTGGCCGCCGGCGTCTTGGCGGGGGCATAGAAGCCGAACCATTCTTCCGAAGTCACGTCCGGATAACCGAGTTCGGTGAAGGTCGGGACATCGGGCAGGAAGGGCGAACGCTTGCGGCCCGAGGTGGCGAGCACGCGGACCTTGCCTGTCTTGATGTGCTGCAGGTAGTCGCCGCTGGGGTTCATCGCGGCGGCGATCTGGCCGCCGACCAGATCGGTGATGCTGGGCACCGTGCCGCGGTAGGGCACCTGCTTGAGTTCCACGCCAGCGCGCAGGCCCAGCAGCGCACCCAGCAGATGGGGCATGGAGCCAGCGCCCGGCGTGCCGTAGTTGGCCTGCGTGGGGTTGGCCTTGGCCCAGGCGAGGAAGTCCTTCAGCGTCTTGACTTCGGCGGGCACGGCCGGGCCGACGGCCAGACCGTGGAACATGATGGCGCCGATGGACACCGGGGTCACATCTTCCGGCTTGTAGGCCAGTTTGGGATAGATATAGGGGTACACGCTCAAAGCCGAGACCGGTGCCAGTGCCAGCACCGAGCCGTCGGCCGGCGAGTTCTTCAGGGTCTCGACGGCAATGCGGCCGCCTGCGCCCGGCTTGTTTTCCACAAAACCGGGAAGCTTGCTGTAGGGCGTGCCGCCGATTTTTTCGGCGACGCGGCGTGCCACGCTGTCACCGGCGCTGCCGGCGGGGAAGCCGTAGAAGATCTTGACCTGGTCGACGAGCTGGGCGAGGACCGAGAAGGGCGTGAGCGCGCCCAGCGCGGTGGCGCCGGCGGTGGCTTGAACGAAGAGTCGACGTCGCATCATGGTTTGTCTCCTGTGCAGTGGTTGGTGGTGGGAACGGGAACGAAATACTGTTTTCAGCGCGGCGCCATGCGCAGCGCGCCGTCCAGGCGGATCACCTCGCCGTTGAGATGGCCGTTGGTCACGATGTGGCAGGCCAGCTGGGCGAATTCCTCGGGATGGCCCAGGCGCTTGGGAAAAGGGATGGAAGCGGCCAAGCTGGCCTGGACTTCTTCGGGCAGCTCCTTCATCAGCGGCGTGGCGAAGAGGCCGGGCGCCACGGTGCAGACGCGGATGCCGTGCTGGGCCAGGTCGCGCGCCATGGGCAGGGTCATGCCGACCAGGCCGCCCTTGGAGGCGCTGTAGGCCTGCTGGCCGACCTGGCCGTCGAAGGCGGCCACGGAAGCGGTGAACACCATCACACCGCGTTCACCGTCGTCGAGTGCGGGCAGCTTCACGCATGCCGCTGCAAAGAGGCGGCTGATGTTGTAGCTGCCGATCAGGTTGACGTTGACCACGCGCGCGAAGTCTTCCAGCGGGGCCGGATTGCCATCCTTGCCGACGATGCGCTTGGCCGAGCCGATGCCGGCGATGTTCATGAGAATGCGCGCGGGGCCATGGGCGGCGGCGGCCTGGGCCAGCGCGGCGGTGACGCTGTCGATGTCGGTGATGTCGCAGGCGCAGGCCACGGCGCAGCCGTTACCGTATGACGCGCCGATGTCCGCGGCGACTTTCTCGGCCAATGCGGCGTTCACGTCAAGCACGGCGACCTTGGCGCCCAGGCGCGCGAGCTCACGCGCCGTGGCTTCGCCGAGACCCGAGGCGCCACCGGTGACGAGTGCTGCTTGTCCTTCGATCTTCATCTTGTCCTTCAGGTTTGAGGTGTGAGGATGCCGGGCGCGCTGCCATCGTGCAGGGCCTGCACGAGCGCGTCGCGGTGCTTGAGCACGGCCCGCTGGTTGATCGAGCCCTTGTCGGTGACCTCGCCCTTGTCGATGGAGGGCGGCTCGGCCAGCAGCAGGGCGCGCGCGATGCGGTTGGCGCTGCCGGTGGCCTGGCGGGCCAGCTCGTTGAGGACGGCCTGGAAACGATCACGCACGGGCGCGCTGGCCAGCACGGCTTCCCAGGAGGCATCGGCCGGCAGGCCGCTGACGGCGCGGCAGGCCGGCGAGGGGAAGATCAGCGCGCCGACGTCCTTCATGTTCAGACCCGTGAGCACCACGTCCTGCACACAGGGTGCGCCGGTCACGATGACCTTGGCGCGCATGGGACCTACGCTCACGAAGGTGCCGGTGGCGAGCTTGAAGTCCTCGGCGATGCGGCCGTCGAATTTCAGGCCGCGGTGGATGTCGTTCGGATCGATCCACTGCACGGCGTCGCCGGTGCACAGATAACCTTCCTTGTCGAAGGTCTCGCGCGTGGCCTGCTCGGAGCGCCAGTAGCCCGGCGTGACGTTAGGGCCCCTGTAGCGCACCTCAGTCTTGCCGTCCACGTCGACCAGCTTGAGCGTCATGCCGGGCACGGGCGCGCCGATGTCGCCAGCCCTGACATTGGGGCTGTTGGTGAACATGGCCGAGGGAGCGGATTCGGTCATGCCCAGACCCGTGGCCATGACGATGCGCTCGCCCACCTCCGCTTCGGCGGTCTGGTGCAGGCTGTCCCAGACGGGCTGGGCCAGGCCGGCGCCCGAGTAGAAGAACAAACGCACACGTGAAAGCAGCTTCTTGCGCAGCGCCTCGTCGCTCTTCATGGCCAAGGCGATCATCTCGAAGCCCGTGGGCACGTTGAAGTACAGCGTGGGTGCGATCTCGCGCAGGTTGCGCAGCGTCTCGCCGATCAGCGCGGCCGTGGGCTTGCCGTCGTCGATGTAGAGCGTGCCGCCATGCATCAGTGTCAGGCCCACGTTGTGGTTGCCGCCGAAGGTGTGGTTCCAGGGCAGCCAGTCCACGAAGATAGGCGGGGCCTCGGCGATGACCGGCATGGACAGGGTGATCTGCTGCAGGTTGGCGCACCACATGCGGTGCGTGTTGATCACCGGCTTGGGCATCTTGGTCGAGCCCGAGGTGAACAGGAACTTGGCGATGGTGTCGGGACGCACGGCGTGCATGGCCGTGTCCACCACGGGCGTGGCCACCGTGCCGCGCAGGGCGGCGAAGGACGTGGCCTGGCGGCCTTCGATGCCGCCCTGGGCCAGCACCACCTCGACGTCGGCGCCGACCGTGGCCCGGATGGCTCGGCCGTAACGCGCGCCGTCCGCTGCAAACACCAGGCCGGGCGTGAGCGTCGTGAGCACGTGCCTGAGCTTGTCGTAATCCTGGCTGATCGTGGCGTAGGCCGGCGAAACCGGGCAGTAGGGCACGCCTGCGTAGATGCAGCCCAGCGAGAGCAGGGCGTGTTCCAGCGTGTTCTCGCTGAGGATCACCACGGGACGTTCGGCGCTGAGCTGGCGGTCCAGCAGGGACTGGCCGATGCGCCGCGCCGCGTCCAACGCCTGCGCGTAGCTGATGTGCTGCCAGTCACCGGTGCGGCCTTCGCTCAGCTGCTCGCGGCGGGCCATGAAGGTGCGCCCGGGCTCGACCTCGGCCCAGTGAATCAGGAAGTCGCTCAGACGGCGCGCGTAGACGCCCAGCGGCAACTCGGCCTGCACATAACGGGTTCCGGGCACGCCTTCGCGCACCTGCACGCGTGTCACGCCGAAGGGCACGGGACGGTAGCGCGGGGTGGTCTTGCTCGTCTCGCTCATGGGTCGTTCGTGTTCGGATTGGCGTCAGCCCTTGCTGACCTTGGCGGCCTTGCCTTCGAGGAAGGCGCGCACGCGTTGTTTGGCTTCGGGGGCGCTCTGGGCGATGGCAGCCATCATGGCCTCGGTCAGCAAGCCCTGATCGGCCGGCTGCTCGGCGATGCGCGGCAGGGCGTGGATCAGGGCGTAGTTGGTCAGCGGGGCGTTCTGCGCCACGCGCACGGCCAGCTCGAAAGCCTTGTCGAAGGCGCTGCCCTGCGGCACCAGGTACTGCGCCATGCCGATCTTTTCGCCGTCCTGCGCGTTGTAGACACGACCGGTCAGCATCATGTCGGCCATACGGGAGGCGCCGATCAGGCGCGGGATGCGCACCGCGCCGCCGCCGCCCACGAAGATGCCGCGCGAGCCTTCGGGCAGGGCGTAGAAGGTCGACTCGTCGGCCACGCGGATGTGGCAGGCGCTGGCCAGTTCCAGACCGCCACCGACCACGGCGCCGTGCAGTGCGGCGATCACCGGCACCGGGCCGTATTGCACACGCTCCAAGGCGGCGTGCCACATGCGCGAGTGGTAGAGGCCCTGGCCGGCGTCACGTTCTTTCAGTTCGCTCAGGTCCAGGCCGGCGCAGAAGTTCTCGCCCTCGCCGTCGATGACGGCGGCGCGCACGCCTTCGGGCATGTGCTCGAACAGATCGCGGATGGCCAGGATCAGGCCGTCGTTGAGCGCATTGCGCTTGGCTGGGCGTGTCAGGCGGATGACGGCAACTTCCTGCTGCTCGCCACGCCGCTCGAAATGGAGGTCGGGGTTCTTCATCTTGCGTTTCTTTCTGGAATCGATTATGGTTATAAAATATAACCAATTCAAGCAAGCGACGTTCGCTTTTCATCGGTGTTTACCCTGGGATGTCGAGGTCGGCATCCCCCGCCAGGAGACG
>JAGWTL010000387.1 GCA_028869035.1 Burkholderiales bacterium
CTTGAGGTTGCCGCCGCCGATGCGCACCAGCGTCTTGCTGCCGCAGCCCGACGCCAGCACCATGCCGAAGCCGAACAGCGCGCCGCCGATGGCTGACGACAACCAGAGCCAGCGGTTGCCACCCTGGATGGTCTTGGTGGGATCGATCACGCCCATAAAGGCCATGACGGAGAAGCCGATCATGGCCACGCCGATGGCCAGGCCCCACTGGCGCATGCGCGTCCAGTCGCCCATATTGACCACGTCGCTGACGGCGCCCATGGTGCAGAAATGGGTGCGCTGCGCGATGGCGCCAAAGAGCAGAGAGAGAAAAAAGGAGGCGCTCAACACCAGGGTGTTGAGCGCGGTGAGATCGGAGGTATGCATGGCCCGGATTCTAAGGCCGGGCCCAAAACCTACTTGAGCCGGGGCAAGCGCTGCTTCGCGGCGGCGGCGGCCTCGGATTGCGGATAGGCCTTGATCAGGTCTTCCAGCGTCTTGCGCGCCGCCTTGGTGTCCTTGAGTTCAACCTGGCAGTTGGCGATGGACAGAACGGCCTCGGGTGCCCGCAGATGATCCGGCGCCTGGGTCAGCAGATTACGGAAGTTCTGGATGGCAACCTGATAGTCGCGCGTGGCGTACTGGGCATTGCCCAGCCAGAAGAAAGACGATGGCGCATAACCGCTGCTGGGGTAACGCTTGAGGAACTCGACAAAGGCGGCTTGCGCTGCGACGAAGTCCCCCTTGCGGAAGATGCCCAGCGCGGCCTCGTAGTCACGCTTTTCAGCCTGGTCGGCCAGAAACTCCCGGCCATCCACCGTGACCTTGGTCGGCTCGAACTTGCGCAGTCGCTCGTCGATGCCGGCCAGCATATCCTTCTGCTGACGCTGCATTTCGGCCACGTCGCGCGTGAGTTGCTCGTTCTGCCCGACCAGGCGGGCCATGTCGGCACGCAGGGTCTCGATCTGGGTCTGCAGATCCAGCAGGCTGCGGCGCAGCTGGGCATTTTCTTCCGTGCTGCGCGCGGCCTGCTCGGCCGAGCGGCTCTCGGTGTCCTGACGCACACTGTCCACACGCTGGCGCAGGTCGAGGATGGCACGACGGGCCTCTTCGTCATCGAAAAGGCCCGCCTGCGCTACGGTGGCGCCGCAGGCGCACAGCAGCAGGGCTGCCAGGCGGAGGGTCTTGCGCATCGCAAAGTCTCCAGCGGGTGATCAGCGATAGCGGATTTCGGCGCGGCGGTTCTTGGCCCAGGCTGCTTCACTGCTGCCCTGCTCGACCGGCTTTTCCTTGCCGAAGCTCACGGCCTCGATCTGGCTGTCCGCCACACCCAGCAGCACCAGCGCACGGCGCACGGCTTCGGCACGGCGCTGGCCCAGGGCCAGGTTGTACTCGCGGCCACCGCGCTCGTCGGTATGGCCTTCGATCACGACCTTGCGGCTGCGCTCGGCCTTGATATAGCCGGCATGCGCCTCGATCAGGGCCTGGAACTCGGGCTTGATGACGTAGCTGTCGTAATCGAAGTAGACCAGGCGGGACACATTGGCGATCGCTGCCTGGGACGCCTTGCCGTCATCGACCGGGGCCGCAACCGAGGTCTTGGCCACGACGCTGTCACCGGCGGTGGCGTTCGCACCGCTGGAGCGGTCCTCCACCGGGGGGTTGTCCAGGTTGACGGACGAGCAGCCGGCCATCACCAGGGTGAGTGCGCCCAATAGCGCGAGTTTCTTCATCGACATTTTTTACTCCTGTGGGATCGATCGTGGAATGGTAAAGGGTGTTCAGTTGGACGTTTTCTGGAACGGCCCCCAGTCGGGCTCCCGGATATCACCACCCTGCCCGGCCAAGCGGGCCTTGATTTTCCCGTCCAGGGTGGTGGTCATCAGGGCTTCGCGTTCCTGCTGTTTGGTCGCATAGAGAAGCAGGCGGCTGTTGGGAGCGAAACTCGGGTTCTCGTCGGCGCTGGTTTCGGTCAGGGCCGTGACATTGCCGGTCGACAACTCCATCACATGGAGTTTGAAAGCGCCGCTGACCCGGGAAATATAAGCCAGCCAGCGGCCGTCGGCGCTCAGCGTAGGGGAAATGTTGTAAGTGCCGGTAAACGTCACCCGCTCCGGGTTGCCGCCGGCGGCGGGCATGCGATAGATCTGTGGGCTGCCACCGCGGTCACTGACGAAATAGAGGAACTTGCCGTCGTGCGAATAGATGGGTTCGGTGTCGATGCTGGAGGACTGGGTCAGACGGCGCGGCTCGGCGCCCACGGTGGTCACGTCCAGCGTGTAGAGCTGCGAGCCACCGTCACGGCTCAGCGTCACGGCCAGGCTGCGCCCGTCGGGCGACCAGGCCGGCGCGCTGTTGGAGCCGCGGAAGTTGGC
>JAGWTL010000388.1 GCA_028869035.1 Burkholderiales bacterium
GGCCCCAGAATGAACCGGCGACACAACTGATTTGAATGCTGCATTGCAATAGAATTTGCCACTGCCGACGCTCGCAAATTACCAAGCGGTTACATCCACAGAAAGTCCACCATGACTGAGCTTGCCACTCCCACCCGGCCGCAGCGCCCCGAGTTCCGCAACATCCACGCGCTCAAGGACCTCCCCTCCTACCGCTTGCCCCTGGCCGGTATTGTGTCCATCCTGCACCGCGTCAGCGGCGCCCTGATGTTCCTCCTGCTGCCCTTCATCATCTGGATGTTCGACACCTCGGTAAGCTCCGAATACTCCTATGCCCGCTTCAGCGCCCTGTTCAGCGCCGGCCTCGGTTTTGTGCCGGGCTGGTTCTTCAAGCTGGTGGCACTGGCCCTGATCTGGGCCTACCTGCACCACATCATCGCCGGCCTGCGTCACCTCTGGATGGACGTGGCCCATGCGGTGAGCAAGGAGTTCGGCCGCAGTTCGGCCCTCGTCACCCTGGTCCTCAGCATCGCCCTGACGGTGGTGCTGGGCGCCAAGCTGTTCGGCCTCTACTGAGCACAAGGAGCAAGCATGTCTGTCAATTACGGCTCCAAGCGTCTCGTCGTCGGCGCGCACTACGGCCTGCGTGACTGGCTCAGCCAGCGCATCACCGCGGCCCTGATGGTCCTGTTCACCTTTCTGGTGCTGGCCCAGGTCCTGTTCACCCGCGGCCCCATCGCTTATGAGGTCTGGGCCGGCATCTTCGCCGCCCAGTGGATGAAGGTGCTGACCTTCACCGTCATCGTTGCACTGGCCTGGCACGTCTGGGTCGGCATGCGCGACATCTGGATGGATTACATCAAGCCGGTCTGGCTGCGCCTGTCCCTGCAGGTATTCACCATCGTCTGGCTGGTCGGCTGCGCCGGCTGGGCCATCCAAGTCCTGTGGAGACTCTGAGCCATGTCCTATCCCATCTCCAAGCGTAAATTCGACGTCGTCATCGTCGGGGCCGGTGGCTCCGGCATGCGGGCCTCGCTGCAACTGGCCCGCGCCGGCCTGAACGTGGCCGTGCTGTCCAAGGTCTTCCCGACCCGCTCGCACACCGTCGCCGCCCAGGGCGGCATCGGCGCGTCCCTCGGCAACATGTCCGAGGACAACTGGCACTACCACTTCTACGACACCGTCAAGGGCTCCGACTGGCTCGGCGACCAGGACGCCATCGAATTCATGTGCCGCGAAGCACCCAAGGTCGTGTACGACCTGGAGCACATGGGCATGCCCTTCGACCGCAACCCTGACGGCACCATCTACCAGCGCCCTTTCGGCGGCCACACGGCCAACTACGGCGAAAAGCCCGTGCAACGCGCCTGCGCCGCGGCCGACCGCACCGGTCACGCCATGCTGCACACGCTCTACCAGAAGAACGTCGAGGCACGCACGCAGTTCTTCGTCGAATGGATGGCGCTGGACCTGGTGCGCGACGCCGAAGGCGACGTGGTGGGCGTGACCGCCCTGGAAATGGAAACCGGCGACCTGCACGTGCTGCACGCCAAGACCGTGCTGCTGGCCACCGGCGGCGCGGGCCGCATCTTCGCGGCCTCCACCAACGCCTTCATCAACACCGGTGACGGCCTGGGCATGGCGGCACGCGCCGGCATCCCTCTGCAGGACATGGAGTTCTGGCAGTTCCACCCCACCGGCGTGGCCGGCGCCGGCGTGCTGCTGACCGAAGGCTGCCGCGGCGAAGGCGCCATCCTGCGCAACAGCAAGGGCGAGCGTTTCATGGAGCGTTATGCCCCGACGCTCAAGGACCTGGCCCCGCGCGATTTCGTCTCGCGCTCCATGGACCAGGAGATCAAGGAAGGCCGTGGCTGCGGGCCGAACAAGGACTACATCCTGCTCGACATGACCCACATCGGCGCCGAGGACATCCACAAGCGCCTGCCTTCGGTCTACGAAATCGGCCACAACTTCGCCAACGTTGACATCACCAAGGAGCCGATCCCCGTGGTGCCCACCATCCACTACCAGATGGGCGGCATCCCGACCAACATCAACGGCCAGGTCGTGACGAATGACGGCAGCGGCAGCAAGGTCGTCAACGGCCTGTACGCCGTGGGCGAGTGCTCCTGCGTCTCGGTGCACGGCGCCAACCGCCTGGGCACCAACTCCCTGCTGGACCTGCTGGTCTTCGGCCGCGCGGCCGGCAACCACATCGTCGAGTTCGCCTGGCGCACCAAGTCGCACAAGCCGCTGCCGGCCGATGCCGCCGACCGCACCCAGGCCCGCCTGGCGCGCCTGGACGCCGCCGGCAGCGGCGAGTACGCGCAGAACGTGGCCAACGACATCCGCGCCACCATGCAGCAGCA
>JAGWTL010000389.1 GCA_028869035.1 Burkholderiales bacterium
TGATCGGCGGCAACGGCGACGGCCAGACCTGCAAGGTGGCCAACCAGATCATCGTGGCGCTGAACATCGCCGCGGTCGGCGAGGCCCTGGTCTTTGCATCCAAGGCCGGCGCCGACCCGGCCAAGGTGCGCTCGGCCCTGATGGGCGGCTTTGCTTCCTCGCGCATCCTCGAAGTGCATGGCGAGCGCATGGTCAAGCGCACCTTCAACCCGGGCTTCCGCATTTCGCTGCACCAGAAGGACTTGAACCTGGCCCTGCAAGGCGCCAAGGCGCTCAAGATGGCCCTGCCGCAAACGGCCAACGCCGCGCAGCTGATGCAGGCCTGCGCCGCCCTGGGTCACGACCAGGCCGACCATTCGGCCCTGGTCAAGGCCATCGAGGCCCTGGCCAACCACAAGGTCATGCCCGACGCCTGACGCACAGGCCAGACGCCCACCCGCCAGCCCCGACACACGCGAGTGTGCGGGGCTGCTTGCTTGGGGCATCGGGGCTATCATCCCCGCATTCCTCAACTGAGACCGGCCTGGGCATGGCGCTGTACGACGACGATCTTTCCAACACCCGGGCGCTGGTCGTTGACGGCAACCCGACCTCGCGCGCCATCCTGGTCAACCAGCTGCGCGACTTCGGTGTCGGCACCGTGGAGCAGGCCACCCGCTCGATCGACGCGCGCAAGGTGCTGGAACTCAAGACCTTCGACATCGTGCTGTGCGAACAGTACTTCCAGCCCGGCACCCCCACCGGCCAGGACCTGCTGGACGATCTGCGGCGCAACCAGCTGCTGCCCTTTGCCACGGTGTTCATCATGGTCACCGGCGAGGCCACCTACGCCAAGGTGGCCGAGGCCGCCGAATCGGCCCTGGACGGCTACCTGATCAAGCCGCACACCGCCACGCGCCTGGCCGAGCGCCTGTACCAGGCGCGCCAGCGCAAGGCCGCGCTGGCCGACATCTTTGCCGCCATCGAGGCCGAAGACTTCGAAACAGGTGCGTGGCTTTGCCTGCAGCGTTTCGAGGCCCGCGGCCCCTTCTGGCTCTACGCCGCGCGCATCGGTGCCGAGCTGCTGATGCGCATCGAGGACTATGCCCAGGCGCAAAAGCTGTACGAAGCCGTCACCGCCGCCAAGACCATGCCCTGGGCCAAACTGGGTGTGGCGCGCGCACTGCTGGACAACGGCGAGCCCACCCGTGCCATCAGCACGCTGGAAAACCTCATCAGCGAAGACCCGCGCTACGCCGATGCCTACGACGTGCTGGGCCGTGCCCAGTTCGAGCTGGGCAACCACGAGCAGACCCTGGCGGCCTACCGCATGGCCTGCGCGGTCACGCCTTTCTCCATCACACGCCTGCAGAACCTGGGACTGATGACGTACTACAGCGGCAACCGCGTGGAGGCCGAGAAGATCCTCGGCCAGTGCGCGCGCCTGGGCCTGGACTCCAAGATGTTCGACTGCCAGACCCTGGTGCTGCTGGCCTTCACGCGGCTGGAATGCGCCGACCGCAAGGGCCTGCAGCACTGCCGCGACGATTTCGTCAAGCTGATCGACCGCGACGAGAAGAACCCGCGCCTGCGGCGCCAGGCCAGCATCGTCGAGGCGCTCATCCTCATCATGGACCGCCAGTTCGCGCGCGCGGTGGAGGCCGTACGCGGCCTGGCCGGGAAGGTCAAGGACCCGGCCTTCGACATCGAATCAGCCACCAACCTGCTGGCCCTGATGGCCCAGCTGGCCAACAAGGCCATCCAGCTCGACGACATGGAGCCCGCGGTGGACGCCATCGGCATGCGCTTCTCCACTGGCCGCTCGATGAACGAGCTGCTGGCCGGCGCAGCCGGCATCCACCCGCCCTACGCAGAGCGCCTGCGCGCGGCCGGCAGCCATGTGCTCAAGCTGGCCGAGACAGCTCTCACGCTGAGCCTGGGCGGCAACCCCTCGGGGGCCGTGCGCGACCTGCTGGCCCACGGCAACAAGACCCTCAACGCCAAGCTCATCGAGACCGCGCGCCTGGTGCTCCAGCGATACGAGGGCCGTATCGCCGAGGCGCTGGCATTCGAGCACGCGGTGCAGGAATGGCGCCGGCAGTACGGCAACCCCAGCCTGCGCCCCGCGCTCACCGAACAGGGCCGCGCCGCGGGCGCCCTGAACCTGCGCACGGCGGTCAGGGCCGACGGCTCGCCCGCCGCCATCTTCGCTGCCGCGCCGCTAGTAGACTGAATCTGTGAGATCGCCGGCAAGCGGCTGACCAGCGCTGCGGCAGGCAAGGCGCAAAGCACAGACGGGCCCGTAGGCCCGGCGAGCATTTGCAACGCCGCATGGCACAGCGAGGGGCAGACGAGTGCCAGTGAA
>JAGWTL010000390.1 GCA_028869035.1 Burkholderiales bacterium
GCGGATTTGACGGACAACAAATAGCCCGGGGCAGGGCTTCGGCAAGCCAGGCCGGGGCTGGACAGCGGCCATGGGACGGCGTTGACAAGACCGGTCTATGTTGTATGATGACTGACAACAAAGCCCTGACTTGTCTTTCAGGCCCAGAATTTTTCGGAGACACCACCATGCAAGCCCAGGAACTCAAATCCATCATGTCCAGCGGACTGCTGTCCTTCCCGCTGACCGACTTCGATGCCCAGGAAAACTTCAACCCCAAGGGCTACGCCGCCCGCCTGGAGTGGCTGGCCCCCTACGGCGCCAGCGCCCTGTTCGCCGCCGGCGGCACGGGTGAGTTCTTCTCGCTGACGGGTGACGAATACGCTCGCATCATCAAGACCGCCGTGGACACCTGCCGCGGCAAGGTGCCCATCATCGCGGGCGCCGGTGGGCCCACGCGTTTTGCCATCCAGTGCGCGCAAGAGGCCGAACGCGCCGGCGCCCACGGCATCCTGCTGCTGCCGCACTACCTGACCGAAGCCGGCCAGGAAGGCCTGATCGCCCATGTGGAGCAGGTCTGCAAGAGCGTGAAGTTCGGTGTCATCGTCTACAACCGCAACGTCTGCCGCCTCACGCCCGAGTCCCTGGCCATTCTGGCCGAGCGCTGCCCCAACCTGATCGGCTTCAAGGACGGTATCGGCGACATCGAACTCATGTCTTCCGTCTACATGAAGATGGGTGACCGCTTCGCCTACCTGGGCGGCCTGCCCACGGCCGAGGTCTACGCCGCGGCCTACAAGGCCCTGGGCACGCCGGTGTACTCCTCGGCCGTGTTCAACTTCATCCCCAAGACGGCGATGGACTTCTATCACGCGGTGGCCAAGGACGACATGGCCACGCAGCACCGCCTGCTGCGCGACTTTTTCATGCCCTATCTGAAGATCCGCAACAAGGGCCAGGGTTATGCCGTGAGCATCGTCAAGGCCGGCGCCAAGATCGTCGGCCACGATGCCGGTCCCGTGCGCGCACCGTTGACCGATCTCAAGCCCGACGAGATGGACGAACTCGCCGCGCTGATCAAGAAGCTGGGTCCCCAGTAGACGTCCACTTTTTTTACCACCACGAAGGAGACAAGCATGAAAAAACTTCTGACCTCGCTGACGCTGGCGGCTGCTGCCTGCAGCGCCTGGGCCTGGCCCGACAAGCCGGTGACGCTGGTCGTGCCCTTCCCGCCGGGCGGTTCGACCGACCAGATCGCGCGCATCCTGGCGCCCAGGCTGCAGGAAAAGCTGGGCGGCACCTTTGTCGTCGACAACAAGGCCGGCGCCACCGGCACCATCGGCGCCAGCGCCGTCACCCGCGCGGCCCCGGATGGCTACACGCTCTTCGTATCCTCGCTCGGCCCCTTCGTGATCGCCCCGCACCTGCTGGCCAAGGTGCCTTACAACGCGCTCACCGACTTCGACTACATCACGGTCGCCGTGCAGGCACCCAATGTGCTCGTGGTGCCGGCCGCTTCGCCGCACAAGAGCATGGCTGACGTGATCGCGTACCAGAAAGCCAACCCCGGCAAGATGAGCTTTGCCTCTTCGGGCAACGGCAGCAGCGACCACCTGACGGCCGAGCTGTACTGGCAGCAGACCGGCACCACCGGCGTGCACGTGCCCTACAAGGGCGGCGGCCCGGTCATGACCGATCTGCTGGGCGGCCAGGTGGATTCCTCGTTCATGAACATCAACACTGCCATGCCGCAGATCACGGCCGGCAAGCTCCGCGCCCTGTCCATCACCAGCGCCCAGCGTTCGCCCCTGCTGCCCAGCGTCCCCACGCTGGAGGAACTGGGCATCAAGGACGCCAATGTCTATTCCTGGCAGGCTGTTGCCGCGCCCAAGGGCCTGCCCGCCGACATCAAGGCCAAGTTGCACGCCGCCATCGTCTCGACGCTGAACGATCCGGCGATCAAGCCCAAGCTGCTGGACGTGGGCTTCGAGGTTGTGGCCAACACGCCCGCGCAGTTCACGGCCTTCCAGGCGGCCGAGTTCGCCCGCTGGAAAAACCTCATCACGAGCCGCAAGATCTCGGCTGACTGATCCCGGCCCGGCGCCCGTCCCCTCGGGGCGGGTTCCTTTTCCCTGCTTGCTTTCTGCCCATGCCCAACGCCTCCACACCCCTGGTCACCGAGCTGCGCGTCATCCCCGTCGCGGGCCGTGACGGCATGCTGCTCAACCTCAGCGGCGCCCACGCCCCCTTCTTCACGCGCAACCTGCTGATCCTGCGCGACAGCGCGGGCCACACCGGCGTCGGTGAGGTGCCGGGCGGCGAGAAGATCCGCCAGACCCTGGAGGACGCGCGCGCCCTGGTCG
>JAGWTL010000062.1 GCA_028869035.1 Burkholderiales bacterium
GCACTGATGCTGGCGGAGTAGACCCACGCCCGCAGCACCCGCTCTGGGGTTAGGTCTGTGCGAAGCAGCCACAGCAGCACGCCGCAGGCCACGCTGATCAGCCACTGCTGCACACCGGGCGATGGGCCAGATGCCAGCGGATAGAGCCATGGCAGGGCCAGCAACAGGCCTGGCGCCAGCCCCTTCAGTGGCGGGTTCCACTCCTTCATGGTGGTGGTTCAGGGGAGCCTCACAGCCGTCAGCTCCGGATATCGTTCTTGCTGCAGTTCCAGGAATAGCGCTTTGGCATGCCTGTAGCTGCTTTCACCATAGTAGGCGCGCAGCCCCCGCAGTTGTCGTGTGGCTTCCTCCGGATTTCCATTGAGACCAAGTGCCACGGCATAACGCATTTGTGCGGTTGCCCACATGGTTGCGTCGCTGGCCACGCGGAGACGTTCGATATCCTTCGGGTCCATTCCCGGAGCAGGTTTGACTCTTCCCAGCGCCAGTATTTCTCCCAACTGGTCGAGCAGTTTCAAATCCGGAACTTTATGTTCTGGCGGTCTCTGACCCACATTGCGCATTTCGAACCGCATGACCCGGAAATCATCTTCCGCCACCGCGTACTCCACCCCAGCCCATGTGGACAGCCCTGCAAACAGCAGCACAAACGTTGCCGGCATCAGCCGCCCCCGAGGTACCTGCCGTGTCAGCATTTTTTTCTCCCGCCCCGACTGCAGCGAATTCAGGACCCCCAGAAGCCCGCCCGTCGTGAACAGGAAATAGGAATAGGCAAACGGAAATTCAACCAGACTGTGCACGAGGACCGGCACCACACTGCAGACCAGCAGCAACTGCTTGAGATCACTGATGCGCCTGACCGCCCGCAGCAACCACCATGCGGCACCCGCCGTAAGTACGATGGCGAGGGGGACCCCCACCCAAAGGCACAGGTCCAGGACCAGGCTGTGCGCATAGTCAGTGATCGGCGCGCCCGTGATGTATGCCGAGCCTGCTTTCTGTCCGACCACTGTCTGACGCCAGCCATAGCCCCACCAGGGTGACTGCTCGATCCCGGACAGCAGTTGCCGCCACATCACCAGTCGCACCGAATCCTGGGTGATGGCTCCGATATCTCGCGTCGCGGTCAGCAGCAAAGCTTCATTCACGGGCTTCCAGGCGAACCACATCAGCGACAGCATCGTCCACCAAGCCGCTACCGCGCCTGGCCCTGGAGCCCGCGACCAGATCTTTCTGCCATGGGAAATATAAAGATAAAGGGCCCCCATCAGGGCCGCTGCAAGCCAGGAGGCACGCGATTCTGCCATCGTCAGGCCCAGGGCCAGCCAAACCACCAAGACGGTCAACTGCCAGATCTTGATACGGCCCAGGGCATACAGCAGGACGCTCGACGCGGTTCCCATGAGCAGCAGGGTGGCGAGGTGGTTGGGCTGGCCTAGGTTTCCACCTGGACGCCCCGTGTTCTCTCTTTCTGACACCAGATTGGCGTGGCCGGCTTCCATGCCCAGCCATTGCAGCAAGGCGACATACACCGACATGGCGGCGGCACACACAAGCAATGCCGCCATCCAGGCCAGCAGCCGCTCCGTCCACGCATCCTCGCTTGCCGCATTGCCGGCTGCCCACCAGGCCAGCGCGAACCCTGCGAGGTACAGACCGCTCAAGGCGGCATCGCCATGATAGGCAATCAATCCAGTTTGCCATTGCAGGACGATCACCAATGCCAACAGGCCCGTCAGCAACGGCAAGCCATCGATCTGAAAGCTTGTCTTTCCTGCGAGCAGCGCCACCGCCAGCAGCCCCAGCGCCAGGAACATGACGCTTTCGTTGTGAAAACTGGTCCACGGCAGGTAGTGATTGGGTACCAGCCAGGAGGCCAGGAACGCCGAAGATCCCAGGGCCATGAAAACCTGAGACCAAGAAAAACGCCCCTTGCGGGGCGTTTTCTGACTGATGCTTGCTTCAGGCAAGATCAGATGCCACGGCAGGAGCCCGGCAGGAAGTTGGGACGCACGGTGGTGCCGTCAGCCGGCAGGCCGCAACGCCAGCCGAAGATCGCCTGGCCCACGTTGGTCGCAAACACAGCCGCAGTGTTGGGGGCGGCCAACGGCACCAGGGTCACGTTGCCGAGGGCGCCGTCAATGGTAGAGGTCACGGTAATCGCGCCATTGGCATTGGTCACGATGGCGGAAACGTACTTGCTGGGAACGCTGGTGTTCGAGGTACCGGCACCGGCTTCACAGCCCCAGCCATTGGCGCCGGGAGGCGAGGAAGCGCTGCCCGACTGGTACACCTCGGTCACCGTGGTACGGCAGGCCGAAGCCGCCAGAATCACTTCCGACATCTTGGCACGCTTGGTGTAATCCTGGTACGCCGGCAGGGCGACGGCGGCCAGAATGCCGATGATCGCAACCACGATCATCAGTTCGATCAGGGTGAAACCCTTTTGCAGTGAACGCTTCATGTAAAGCTCCTTGGTTAAAGAAATGGATACAGCGGGGCTGTATGTCTTGGATCAGCAGTTTCCGTGCCAAGCCGGAACCGTGAATTATGTTGTTGTTTTGCGGTTAAATCCAGGAAATGCGGCAGATCTGAGCTTCATTTCTGTCTCACCAAGCCTTAGAGCTGACATTTTTGTTCGACCAGGCTTGTCACTTGATGCAAACCTGCCGCACCTGCTTCAGGTCCGTCACGCCCAGCATGATCTTTTCCATGCCATCCATTTTCAGGGTCCTCATGCCGCTTTCCACCGCAGCGGCGAAGATCTCTGCAACCCGGGCGCGCTCCTGCACCAGCTTTTTGATGTTGTCGTCGGCAATCAGCAATTCGTGCAAGCCGAGCCGGCCTTTGTAGCCGGTCTTGTTGCATTTATCGCAACCCACCGGCTTATAGAAGCGCAGTTTGCCGTCCTCGCCGTAGTTGACCACCCACTCTTCGTAGAGTTTCTGGGCTTCTCCGCTGAAGTCGGCCTTCCAGGCCTTGGTGTTGCGCAGCTCCTGGGCGTATTCGGAGATGAAGCTGTTGACCTCCGATGTGCTCGGACGGTAGGGCTCCTTGCAGTCGCACAGCTTCTTGGCCAGGCGCTGGGCCAGGACGCCCAGCAGCGCATCGGCAAAATTGAACGGGTCCATGCCCATGTCCAGCAGACGTGTGATGGACTCGGGCGCGGAGTTGGTATGCAGGGTGGAGAACACCAGGTGACCGGTCAGCGAGGCTTCCACGCCCATGGACACGGTCTCCTTGTCGCGCGACTCGCCAACCATGATGATGTCCGGGTCGGCACGCAGAAAGGCACGCATGATCAATGCGAAGTCGATGCCGGCCTTCTTGTTGATCTGCACCTGCCGCAGGCCCTTTTGCGTGATTTCCACCGGGTCCTCGGCCGTCCAGATCTTGGTGTCCGGCGTGTTGAGGAATTTCAGGATGGAGTGCAGGGTGGTGGTCTTGCCGGAACCGGTCGGGCCGCAAACATAAAACAGACCGTAGGGCTTGCTGACCGTGGACTCCAGCCGCTCGCGGTTGTGCGGTGTCAAGCCCAACTTCTCCAACGGTATCGGTTCGCCGGCAGCCAGAATACGCATCACCACGTCTTCGACACCCCCGGCGGAGGGGATGGTCGCCACCCGCAACTCGATGTCCAGCGGGCCGTATTTCTTGAACTTGATCTTGCCATCCTGGGGCTTGCGGCGCTCGGAGATATCGAGGTCGCACATGATCTTCAGGCGCGTGACCATGGCCTGGCGGAAGTGGGCCGGCACCTCGATGTAAGGCATCAGCGTGCCGTCGATACGGAAACGGATGCCAGTCTTGAGCTTGCCCGGCATGGGCTCGATGTGGATATCGGACGCTTTTTGCTGGTAGGCGTCGACGATGACTTTGTTGACAAACTTGACCAGCTCGTTGTCGGCGGCCGCAGATTCCAGCGAGTCATCGTTTTCCCCGTCATCCCCCAGCGGGGCACCCATATCCGCCAGCAGCTGATCGATCGAGGTGCTGTCTGCCGTGGCGCCGAACAGCTGTTCCAAGGTCTGTTCGAACTCGGTCTGCGTGGTGACGCGGTAGGAAAACTTGTTGATGCGCGAGAACACCTGCGGCACCACCCGCGCACCGCGGGTGGCCTCGGGGTCCAGGCAGATGATAACCAGGCCCTCAGGCGATTCTTCAAGGGGGATCCAGCCCTGGCCTTCGGCGAACTCGCGCTTGAGCGAGCCGTGCAGCATTTCGGAACGGATACGCCCGGCGTTAAACGGCTCGTAAGGCACGCCGAAAAACTTGGCCAGCGAGGGGCCGATCTGGGCCGGCGTGATCTGGTGTTTGCTGAGCAGCAAATGCTCGACCGGTTGTCCCTCGTTGCGTGCCTCCTGCACACAGTCCTGCAACTGAACGCCGCTCAACAGGCCATCGGTTACCAAGCCGTCATACTTGGTGGCCCGGATGCGCTGCGGCTCATCCATCTTCTGCAGACGCTGACGGATGGCTGTGGCCAGCGTCTTGCAGAGCTGAATGACACCCTTGACGTCCAGTTCGCTGAACGACTGGTCGCTCTTGTTATTGATGACCTGCAACACACCATACAGATTGCCTCCCTCGATGATGGGGGACACCAGCATCTGCTTGGTCCGGTAGCCCGAGCGCTTGTCGACCTCCTTGAGAAAGGCCAGCGAGGGATGAATCTGCCTGAGGGTGTCCTCGTCATAGACATCCGCCAGATTCAGCAGCTTGCGGCTGAAGGCCACATAGCCGGCAATACTCTGGGGGCTGATCGGCAGCTTGAGTTCTCGGCTGCTGGTCAGGCCGGTCTTAATCTTGGAGACGATGGAGGTCTCGTCATCGCTGATCGCATACAGGGTCAGCCGGTCGGCGTTGAACAGCTTGCAGATCTCGGGGCTGACCTCGAGCATGATCTGTTCGACATTTTCGGTCTCATGAATGCGTAAGACCACCTGTTTGAGCTGGCGCACAAACAGCGCCTCAAAAGACTTGTCCTGCTTGTCCGATACCGGCTGCTGAGAATCGCGGAAAGCCTGCTCCGCCGGCGTGCCTGCGCCCGGTGGCTTCATGACGGCACTCATAGATCAAACTCCTGCCCGGCCTGCAGCCAGCGTATGTCATGCGCCTGCTTCCTGGCGCTGGGACGAGCACTTTCCAGCTTGCGAATTTCAGACATGATCAGCTCGGTTTCGGCAGGTTTGGTATGCGTGATATAGATCGGATAGCTCCTGCCGGCAACGATGCAATCCAGCTCTTCAGCCAGCACGGCCGGAGACAGGTGCCGGCTTGTTTCTGCCAGCTGGCTCTCGCGGCTGCTGAAGGCGGTTTCGATCACCAGCATGCTGACGTCGAGCTGGTTGATCCGGTGCCAGAAGGCGGGATTACGCTCCGTATCCCCGGAAAAAACCCAGCAAGCCTGCTGCACCATCACGGCGTAGCCTACAGCCGGCACCGTGTGCACGGCCGGCAGTACCTCGATCCGTTTGCCGCCGATGTGCAGCTCCTGCCCAACCCGGATTTCCTGGAATCTGATGAAGGGCGCCTCGACTGTTGGCAGGCGCGTGAAATCCGGCCAGATCACGTCATTGAAGATGTGTGCCCTGAGGGCCGCGATGGTGCCCGCGAGGGCATAGACCTGCACCGGGCTGCCGCGCCGCGCCGCGATCGCGTCCAGCATCAGCGGCAAGGCGGCGACGTGGTCCAGGTGTGCATGCGTCAGCAGCACATGGTCGATGCCCAGCATTTCGTCCAGGGTCAGATCGCCGACACCGGTTCCGGCATCGACCAGAACATCGCCATCGACTACAAAGGACGTGGTGCGGCAGTCCCTGGCAATCGCGCCCGAGCAGCCCAACACACGCACCTTCATGACCCCTCCTTTGTCTGCCTGCGACAGGCGCAGGCCTGTCGGGTTCAGCAGGCCCGCGACAGACTCAACTCTGGATAAATTGCATCTTTGTACCCGCCAGCTCGATCATGTCACCGCTTTTGAGCGCCACGGGTTCGCTGCCTATCGGCGCGCCATTGAGCATGGGGATGCCCGAGCCTTCGACATGCGCCACGACATAGCCATGCGCCCGACGCGAGATGGAGGCCACGGCGACACCCGGCTTGCCAACGGTCGTCACCGCCTTCGTCAGAGGCACTTCACGGCCCGAAGCCGTGCCAGAAAGCACACGCAGAGCTCCGTTGAGTCCTGCGCCTTCGGCCAGCGCCGCCGGTACTTCACCCGGCTTGAACAGCATGGTCTTGTCGAAACCAGGCGCCTCGATCTCGTTGACAAACTTGATCTTGTACTTGCCGACCTCGATGGTGTCGCCATTTTGCAGGGCCTGCTTCTTGACGGCCTTGCCATTGACATACGTGCCATTGGTGCTGTTGAGATCTTCCAGCATGACCCCGTTGCCCGACATCTGAAGGGCTGCATGCTCGCCACTGACCGCCAGATTGTCGATCACCACATCGTTGTATGGTCGCCTCCCCAGGGTCGTGCGCTCCTTGGTCAACTGCACTTCCTTGATGACAACACCGTCGATCGATACGATCATTTTCGGCATGCCGACTCCTATTCCTGTTGCTCGTTATAAATATACCTTTGTTATTTTCCCAGCAAACGCGCCATTAGACCGCGCTTTTCCGCCTCGACCTCGACCTGAACCAACAGGACTGTGATATTGTCCCGGCCCCCATGCGCATTGGCCGTGTCGACCAGGGCCTTGGCCCGCTGCTCAGGGGGCAGAGGCAGTTGAAGTATTTTCGCAATTTCCTGGTCCCGGACCATGTCGGACAGGCCGTCCGAGCACATCAGGTAGACGTCTCCTGGCTCGACGGCGTGCTCGCGCACCTCCAGCAGCACTGCATCGTCCACGCCCAGGGCGCGCGTGACCAGATTCTTGTTCATGGACAAGGCCGCCTGTTCGGGCGTCAGCAGGCCCGCATCGATCTGCTCCTGCAGCAGGGAGTGGTCCCGGGTGATCTGCGCCAGTTCACCCTGCCTCAGCCGATAGCAACGCGAATCGCCGATATGCCCGATCACCAGATCGGCGCCCCGGAACACGCCGGTCACCAGCGTGGTCCCCATGCCGGAGTAATGCGCATTGGCGCGTGCGGCCTGGTAGACCGCCGCATTGGCGGCGCTCACGCAGATTTCGAGCGCTCGTCGGATGTCCTGCACCGTCGCCGCAGCCCCCGTCTCGGCCAGCCAGCGTTTCATTTCGGTGTTGATGATCGAAGTAGCCATGCTGCTGGCCACCTCGCCCGCGTTATAGCCCCCCATGCCGTCTGCCAGGACGGCCACCCCGGTGGCCTCGTCGAAACCTACGGCATCTTCGTTGTTTTGTCGTGTCAGCCCGGGGTCGGTCTGGGCATAAAACCTGTAAATCATCGCTTCAGTCGTCATGGCTCAATGATTTACCTGGAATAAAGGCCATGTCGCGCAGCCTTGCCGCACACAGATGGACAGCCGACCAGGACACGAAAAAAGCCGGCCTCGATTCCGGTTGAGGCCATCTGCTGGAAAGTGAAGTTGCCAATTCGTGCCTGTTTAGATCCGCGGGACTCACGCCGTTGAGTATCGGGAGCCCGCCATGAAACCAGCGTACCGAGCGTACGCCATACCTGCCTCTGACCTTAGCAGAGCAATTCCCTGCCGGCAAGATCGTAGCGGGCCGGGTTTTGTCGTTTTTTCGCAAAACCCAAGCCCGACCCTGAAGCAGGGCGGGGCGGGCCAGGAACCCAGGCACGAGAAAAGCCCGCGCCCGGCCCCAAGCACCGGGGTCAGCGGGGCAGGAATCAACTCGTTGCGGGTTTGCGCCTTTTTTGCAGCGCACGCCCCAGCAAGACAACGAAGACCGCGCCGGCCGCCGCCGCCGCATAGTGCAGCCAGGGGTTCCCCGCAGCCACGTCCTTGAGCGCCACGTCGCTGACGATGGTTTCACCACCCACCCAACCGATCAAGGCCGCCCCCAGCGTCACGATGATGGGGAAACGCTCCATGAGCTTGATCATCAAGGTGCTGCCGAAAATCACCAGGGGAATACTGATAGCCAGACCGAGCAGCAGCAAGACATCGTTACCCTTGGCCGCTGCAGCGACGGCGATCACGTTGTCCAGGCTCATCACCAGATCCGCAATCAGGATGGTGCGCACCGCAGCCATCAGTCCGCCGCCCTCCTTGCCATGACCCTCTTCTTCTTCGTCGTCTTCGCTGAGCAGCTGCACGCCGATGTAGAGCAGCAGGACGCCACCTACGACCTGCAGGAATGACAGCTGCAGCAGATGCGCCGCCACCACGGTCAGGGCGATCCGCAGCACCACCGCAGCGGCGGAACCAAACAGGATGGCCTTCTTCTGCTGATGCGGCGGCAGCGAGCGGGCCGCCAAGGCAATCACCACGGCGTTATCGCCCGAGAGAATGATGTTGATCCAGATGATCTTCATCAGACCGATCCAGAAATTGACATCCTGAAGCATTTCCATCCAAGTTCTCCTGTTATCTGTTATCTGCTTATCGTTAAACAAGAAACGCCCCAGACGACAGGTCTGGGGCGCCTCCTAGCTTCCCATGGCGAGTTTACCGGGACGCCGGTATTCACCGATTCGTAGTTTTGCTTACAGCAGCGCCTTCAGCAGCTTGCCCATCTCGGACGGGTTGCGCGTGATCTTGAAACCACACTCTTCCATGACCGCCAGCTTGGCATCAGCCGTGTCGGCGCCACCGGAAATCAGCGCGCCGGCGTGGCCCATGCGCTTGCCGGGAGGCGCCGTGACGCCGGCGATGAAGCCGACCACGGGTTTTTTCATGTTGGCCTTGCACCAGCGGGCGGCTTCGGCCTCGTCCGGACCTCCGATCTCGCCGATCATGATGACGGCGTCGGTGTCGGGGTCGTCGTTGAAGGCCTTCATGACGTCGATGTGCTTGAGGCCGTTGATCGGGTCGCCGCCGATACCCACGGCGCTGGACTGGCCCAGGCCGATTTCGGTCAGCTGCGCCACCGCTTCATAGGTCAGCGTGCCGGAACGCGAGACCACGCCGATGCGGCCCTTGCGGTGGATGTGACCAGGCATGATGCCGATCTTGATTTCCTCAGGCGTGATCAGGCCAGGACAGTTGGGGCCCAGCAGCAGGGTCTTCTTGCCGCCGGCGGCTTCCTTGGCTTTCATCTTGTTGCGCACCATGAGCATGTCACGCACCGGGATGCCTTCGGTGATGCAGATGGCCAGGTCCAGATCGGCTTCCACAGCCTCCCAGATCGCATCGGCGGCACCCGCCGGCGGCACATAGATCACGGAAACCGTGGCGCCGGTCTGCTTGGCCGCTTCCTTGACGGAAGCGTAGATCGGGATGTTGAAGATGGCCTCGCCGGCCTTCTTGGGGTTGACGCCGGCCACGAAGCAGTTCTTGCCGTTGGCGTATTCCTGGCATTTTTCCGTATGGAACTGGCCGGTCTTGCCGGTGATGCCCTGGGTGATGACTTTGGTGTCTTTGTTGATGTAGATCGACATGACGTTTCCTTGGGTAGCTTTACTTGGCAGCCTTGACGGCTGCGACCACCTTCTGGGCGGCTTCGGCCATGGTGTCGGCACTGATGATGGGCAGACCGGACTCGGCCAGCATCTTCTTGCCCAGCTCTTCGTTGGTGCCCTTCATGCGCACCACCAGCGGCACGCTCAGGTTCACGGCACGACAGGCCGTGATCACACCGGTGGCGATGGTGTCGCACTTCATGATGCCGCCGAAGATGTTGACCAGGATGGCCTTGACCTTGTCGTTCTTGAGCATGATCTTGAAGGCTTCCGTGACCTTCTCGGGGGTGGCGCCGCCGCCCACGTCCAGGAAGTTGGCCGGCTCGGCGCCGAACAGCTTGATGGTGTCCATGGTGGCCATGGCCAGACCGGCGCCGTTCACCAGACAGCCGATGTTGCCGTCCAAGGAGATGTAGGCCAGGTCGAACTTGGAGGCCTCGATCTCGGCCGGGTCTTCTTCGTCCAGATCGCGGAAAGCCACGATATCAGGATGGCGGAACAGGGCGTTGGCGTCGAAGTTGAACTTGGCATCCAGGGCCATGACCTTGCCCTTGCTGTCGCGGTTCAGGGGGTTGATCTCGACCAGCGAAGCATCGGTTTCCATATAGCACTTGTAGAGCTTCTGGCAGATATCGATGAACTGGGCTTGCGAGTCGGCGGGCAGGCCCACGCCCTTGGCCAGCTCCTGGCCTTGCGCCTGGGTCAGGCCGGTGGCCGGATCCACGAACAGCGTGATGATCTTCTCGGGCGTGGAATGCGCCACCTCTTCGATGTCCATACCGCCTTCGCTGGAGGCGATGAAGGCCACCTTCTGGGTGCCCCGGTCGGTCACCACGGACAGGTAGTATTCCTTCTGGATGTCGGCGCCGTCTTCGATGTAGAGACGGCGCACCTTCTGGCCGTCGGGGCCGGTCTGGTGGGTCTTGAGCTGCATGCCCAGGATCTCACCGGCCAGCCGTTTGACGTCGTCGATGGACTTGGCCACCTTGACCCCACCGCCCTTGCCACGGCCCCCGGCATGGATCTGCGCCTTGACGACCCAGACGGGGCCGCCAAGTTTCTGGGCGGCCTCGACCGCCTCCTGGACTGTGAAGGCAGGAATGCCGCGGGGCACAGGCACACCAAACTGACGCAAGATTTCCTTGCCTTGGTACTCGTGGATCTTCATGAGGGCTCTCTCAGGAAATGAATTTTTGTCCTGCCATGGAACCGGCATGTCCCTTGGCCGGTGCTGGATTCAGCACAGCCTTGGAATGTATCATGTTGCTATGCACCAAAACTTGCGGGACAACCATCATATTGATCGGGCCGATCAATCAGTCCCGCCTTCACCATGACCCGACACAAAGTCTTCATTGATGGCGAAGCCGGCACCACCGGCCTGCAGATCCGCGAGCGGCTGCAGACCATGCCGCAGATCGAACTGCTGAGCATCGCACCCGAACGCCGCAAGGACCCGGCCGCCAAGCGCGAACGGCTGGTCGGCGCCGACCTGGTCATCCTCTGCCTGCATGATGAAGCAGCGGTCGAAACCGTGGCCCTGGTCGATGCGCTGGAAAAGAGCTCCGGCCAGCCCGGCCCCAAGATTATCGATGCCTCGACCGCCCACAGGGTTGCCCCGGGCTGGGTCTATGGTTTCCCTGAGCTCACGCGCAGCCAGGCACAGGCCGTGGCCCAGGCACGCCGCGTGGCCAACCCCGGTTGCTACCCTACGGGCGGCATCGCCCTGCTGCGGCCCCTGGTCGATGCCGGCCTGCTGCCGCCCGACTACCCGGTGGTGATGTCGGGTTATTCCGGCTACTCCGGTGGGGGCCGCCAGATGATCGAGGCCTATGAGGCCACAAAAACCGCACCGCCGCTGGAAGTTTATGGCCTGAGCCTGACGCACAAGCACGTGCCTGAGCTGCAGCGTTACAGCGGCCTCGCACGCCGCCCTATCTTCGTACCAGCCGTAGGCAATTTCTACGCCGGCATGATCGACCAGATCGGCCTGCAGTTCGACCTGATGAAGGGCGTCAGCCACGCCCAGCAGCTGGAAGATGCGCTGCGCTCGCACTACGCCGGCAGCGAATGGGTCAGCGTGGTGCCGCCAGCGGCCGGCGGCCGGCTGGAGCCGACCGCACTGAACGACACCAACAGGATGGAACTCAGTGTCTACGGCAACGACCCGCTGGGGCAAGCCGTGCTGGTGGCACGCCTGGACAACCTGGGCAAGGGTGCCAGCGGCGCGGCGGTGCAAAACCTGCGGTTGATGTTCGGCCTCTAAGAGACCTGTTCAAAGCGGCGGACGCCGCGAAACGGCGCTAG
>JAGWTL010000063.1 GCA_028869035.1 Burkholderiales bacterium
GTGGCCATGCCCGCCGCCGCCAAGCTGATGGCCGACAACAACCTGGCCGCCGGCTCCGTGCCGGGCACCGGCAAGGACGGCCGCGTGACCAAGGGTGATGTGCTGGCGGCCGTGGCCGGTGGTGCTGCCGCCGCGGCGCCGGCCGCCATCCCGACCGGTGTGCCGACCAAGGCCCTGCCGCAGGTTGCCGCCCCGAGCGGCTCTCTGCACCTGGGCGACCGCCCCGAGCAGCGCGTGCCCATGACCCGTCTGCGTGCCCGCGTGGCCGAGCGTCTGCTGCAGTCGCAAGCCACCAACGCCATCCTGACCACCTTCAACGAGGTGAACATGGCGCCGGTGATGGAGATGCGCAAGAAGTTCCAGGAGAAGTTCGAGAAGGAGCATGGCGTCAAGCTGGGCTTCATGAGCTTCTTCGTCAAGGCCGCCGTGGCCGCCCTGAAGAAGTACCCGGTGCTCAACGCCTCGGTGGACGGCAATGACATCGTCTACCACGGCTACTTCGACATCGGTATCGCCGTCGGTTCGCCGCGCGGCCTGGTGGTGCCCATCATCCGCAATGCCGACCAGATGAGCTTCGCCGACATCGAGAAGAAGATCGCCGAATTCGGCCAGAAGGCCAAGGACGGCAAGCTGGGCATCGAGGAGATGACCGGCGGCACCTTCTCCATCTCCAACGGCGGTGTGTTCGGCTCCATGCTGTCCACCCCCATCATCAACCCGCCGCAGTCGGCCATCCTGGGCGTGCACGCCACCAAGGACCGCGCCGTGGTGGAGAACGGCCAGATCGTGATCCGTCCGATCAACTACCTGGCCATGAGCTACGACCACCGCATCATCGACGGCCGCGAAGCCGTGCTGGGCCTGGTGGCCATGAAGGAAGCGCTGGAAGACCCGGCCCGCCTGCTGTTCGACATCTGAGCCCCGCATGGCCTGGGTCTACCTGCTGCTGGCGGGCCTGTTCGAGATCGGCTGGCCCCTGGGCTTCAAGCTGTCTCAACAGGCCGAGTACCGCGTGAGCGGTATCGTCGGCGCGGTGGGCTCCATGGCCATCAGCGGCTGGTTGTTGTGGATGGCGCAACGCGAGATCCCGATCGGCACCGCCTATGCGGTGTGGACGGGGATCGGTGGCGCCGGAACTTTTTTGATCGGGGTGATGTTCTTCGGCGATGCCGCCACGCTGGCCAGGTTCCTGGGCGTGGCGCTGATCGTCGGTGGGGTCGTCACCCTCAAGCTTGCGCACTGAGCAAGGTGCGCGCAGGAGTAGACACATGAGCAAGCAATTCGACGTAGTGGTCATCGGTGGCGGCCCTGGCGGTTACATCGCCGCCATCCGCGCTGCCCAGCTGGGCATGAACGTGGCCTGTATCGACGAGTGGAAGAATGAGAAGGGCGGCCCGGCCCCCGGTGGTACCTGTACCAACGTGGGTTGCATCCCGTCCAAGGCGCTGCTGCAGTCGTCCGAGCATTTCGAGCACGCCAACAAGCACTTTGCCGAGCACGGCATCACGGCCAGCGACGTCAAGATGGACGTGAGCAAGATGCTGGGCCGCAAGGACACCGTGGTCAAGCAGAACAACGACGGCATCCTCTACCTGTTCAAGAAGAACAAGGTGGCCTTCTTCCACGGTCTGGCTTCCTTTGTGAAGGCGGTGGATGGCGGTTATGAACTGAAGGTCAGCGGCGCGGCCGAGGAGACCCTGGTGGCCAGGCAGGTCATCGTGGCCACGGGCTCCAACGCCCGCGCGCTGCCGGGTACGCCTTTCGATGAGGTCAATGTCCTGTCCAACGACGGCGCGCTGCGCATCGGCGCGGTCCCGAAGAAGCTGGGCCTGATCGGCTCGGGCGTGATCGGCCTGGAGATGGGCTCGGTCTGGCGCCGTCTGGGCGCCGAGGTGACCGTGCTGGAAGCCCTGCCGGTTTTTCTGGGCGCGGTGGACGAGCAGATTGCCAAGGAGGCCAAGAAGGCTTTCGACAAGCAGGGCCTGAAGATCGAGCTGGGCGTGAAGGTCGGCGAGATCAAGAATGGCAAGAAGGGCGTGAGCATCGCCTACACCAATGCCAAGGGCGAGGCCCAGACCCTGGACGTGGACAAACTCATCGTCTCCATCGGCCGTGTGCCGAATACGATCGGCCTGGGGGCCGAGACCATCGGCCTGAAATTGGACGAGCGTGGCGCCATCGTGGTGGACGACAACTGCCGCACCAGCCTGCCGGGCGTGTGGGCCGTGGGTGACGTGGTGCGCGGCCCGATGCTGGCGCACAAGGCGGAGGAAGAGGGGGTGGCCGTGGCCGAGCGCATCGCCGGCCAGCACGGGCACGTGAACTTCAACACCATCCCCTGGGTCATCTACACCAGCCCGGAAATCGCCTGGGTGGGCCGTACCGAGCAGCAGCTCAAGGCCGACGGCGTGGCTTACAAGGCCGGCACCTTTCCCTTCCTGGCCAACGGCCGCGCACGCGCGCTGGGCGACACGACCGGCATGGTCAAGTTTCTGGCCGACGCCAAGACCGACGAGATCCTGGGTGTGCACATCGTGGGCCCCATGGCCAGCGAGCTGATCTCCGAGGCCGTGGTGGCCATGGAGTTCAAGGCCAGTGCCGAGGACATCGCGCGCATCTGCCACGCGCACCCGTCGCTCAGCGAGGCGACCAAGGAAGCCGCGCTGGCCGTGGACAAGCGCACGCTGAATTTCTGAACCGTACAGGTACCACGGCTTGGCATCGGTACGCGCGGCTTACGAAGCGGAGCTGAAAGCGAGGGGTTACGCCAGTGACCCCGCGCAGTTGCGCGCGGTGGATGCGCTGGAGCATTGCGCGACCGAGTGGGCCGAGTACAAGGTCAAGCGCTCCAACGCGATCAAGAAGCTGCTCAACCATCCGGACATCCCCAAGGGGGTGTACCTTTACGGCGGGGTGGGGCGGGGCAAGAGCTTCCTGATGGACTGTTTTTTCAACGCCGTGCCCCTGGTGCGCAAGACGCGCCTGCACTTTCACGAGTTCATGCGCGAGGTGCACCGCGAGCTGGCCGATCTGCAGGGCACGGTCAACCCACTGGATGCACTGGCCGAGCGCATGGCCGACAAGTACAAGCTGATCTGCTTCGACGAGTTCCACGTGGCCGACATCACCGACGCCATGATCCTGCATCGCCTGCTGGCGGCACTGGCCAGGAACGGCGTGGGCCTGGTGGCCACGTCCAACTTCAAGCCGGACGATCTCTACCCCAACGGCCTGCATCGCGAGCGCATCCTGCCGGCCATCGCCCTGCTGAACCAGCAGATGGAGCTGGTCAATGTGGACAACGGCACCGACTACCGCCGCCGCACCATGGAGCAGGTGCGGATGTACCACACGCCCCTGGGGCCGGAGGCCGATGCCGCCATGTCGCAGGCTTTCGACCGCCTGGCAGAAGCGCATGACGAAGACCCGGTGCTGCACATCGAGGCGCGCCAGATCCATGCCCGGCGCAAGGCCGGTGGTGTGGTGTGGTTCGACTTCCGCAGCCTGTGCGGCGGCCCGCGCTCGCAGAACGACTACCTGGAAATCGCCACCCAGTTCCACACCGTGTTCCTGAGCGACGTGCCCTATATGCCGGTGCGCATGGCCTCCGAAGCGCGGCGTTTCACCTGGCTGGTGGACGTGCTGTACGACCGGCGCGTCAAGCTCATCCTGTCGGCCGCCGTGCCGCCCGAGGCGCTCTACACCGAAGGGCCCCTGGTGCACGAATTTCCGCGTACAGTGTCACGACTCAATGAAATGCAGTCGCGCGAGTTCCTCGAATCGGAACGTCGTGTGGTCGACACCCGCCTGACATGAAACGTTTCCTGATCCTGCTGGCCAGTCTGGGCGCCGCGGTCCTGGCCTGCGCCCAGCAATCGGCTTCTTACGACCCGGAGATGGCCGCGCGTGAACGCGTGCGCATCGAGACCGAGCGTCGCCAGGCCCTGGAGCGTTATGGCCAGGAAGAGGCGGACTGCTACCAGCGCTTTGCCGTGAACGACTGCCTGAGCGAGGTGCGCAAGCGCCGCCGCGTCAGCCTGGAGGAACTGCGCCGCCAGGACATCATCCTCAACGACGAGCGCCGTGCCGCGGCTGCTGCCGAGCAACTGCGCCGCACCGACGAGCGGGCCGCACAGCGCGCCAGCGAGCAGGCCGCCGAGGAGCGGGCGGCCGCGCAAAAGGAATTCGAGGAGCGGCAACGCCGCGCCCGGCAGAAGCAGGCGGCCCAGGCCACGGCTCCCGGCCCCGCGGCTTCTGCTTCCGCGCCCCCTCGCCCGGCCTCGGCCTCAGACAGCGCTGCCGCAGCAGCGGCCGAGCGCGTACGCTCGCAACAGGCCTACGAGGAAAAGCAGCAGCGCGCCAGGGAACGCCAGCAGGAGCGCGAACGCGCCCAGTCGGAAAAAGCGTCGCGCACCAGCCGGCCGCTGCCGGTGCCGCCCTGAGCGTACGCTCAGCGCTTGTTGTCGCTCAACGGTTCGATCTTGACGATGACCAGCGACAGGTTGTCGCCGCCACCGCCGGCGCGTGAGCGCGCCTTCTCGATCAGGAACTCCGAGGCCTCACGCGCCGAGAGGCTGGAGAGCACCGAGCCCAGCTCATCGTTGCTGAAGTAGTGCCAGACACCGTCGCTGCAGGCCATGAGGGTGTCGCCCGGCCTGAGCTGCGGGATGAAGTGGTTTTCCTGGGGCGGGTCGCTCTCGGTGCCCAGGCAGCCCATGAGAATGTTGGACTGCGGGTGCACGGCGGCCTCCTCTTCGGTCAGCTCCCCGCGGTTGACCAGGGTCTGCACATAGGAATGGTCCAGGGTGCGGCGCACGATCTGGTTGGCGTGGAAGTGGTAGATGCGCGAATCGCCGGCATGGATCCAGTGGCAGTCGCCGGACGGGTTGATCAGGAAGGCCGCCAGGGTGCTGTGTGGTTCCTGTTCAGCGGAGATGGCGGTCAGCTTGATGACGATGTGCGCCTCTTGCGCCATCTGGGACAGCATGGCGGCGGCATCGTCGGTCTCGGGGGCGTAGCGCTCGAACAGCTGCTTGGCGGTCAGCATGACCTGGTCGGAGGCCTTGCGCCCGCCGCTGCGCCCGCCCATGCCGTCGGCCACCACGGCCAGCATGCAGCCGATGTGACGCGGGTGGGTGAAAACCGCCACCTGGTCCTGCTGGTATTCGCGATCGCCCTTGTGGATGCCGGTCGCTGCAGTGAGTCGGTAGCCTTTGCTCATGGTCTTGTTTCCGCTGGGTCCCCTGGATCCGGCCCGCGAGGGCTGGATGAAAGTCGTATTATCAAAGCATAAGCCATGGACGGGTTGACAAGTATTCCCGCTTTGGCCGTTTTCCTACCGGGGCCTGATTTTTTGGATTCCAATCTGCATTCGCCGCAGCGCCGCCTGATCGAGCTGCGCATGGAGCACGCCGACCTCGACGCCCTGCTGGACCGCATGAGCCATGCCCCCGAGATCGACGAGCTGATGATGCGGCGTCTCAAGAAGCGGCGCCTTGCCCTGCGCGACGAGATCGCCCGCCTCGAACACCAGCTCACGCCCGATGAACCTGCTTGACGCCGTGCGCGCGGCCTTTGCGCCCGAGGGCGTGCTGGCGCGCACCGTGGACGAATTCCACCCCCGCAGCGGCCAGACCGACATGGCCCTGGCCGTGGCCGAGGCCATCGCCGAGCGCAGCGTGCTGGTGGCCGAGGCCGGCACCGGCGTGGGCAAGACCTACGCCTACCTGGTGCCGGCCCTGCTCAGCGGCGAACGTGTGCTGCTGTCCACCGCCACCAAGACCCTGCAGGACCAGCTCTACAGCCGCGATCTGCCGCGCCTGACCGAGGCCCTGGGCCTGCCCCTGCGCACGGCCCTGCTCAAGGGGCGTGGCAGCTACCTCTGCCTGCACCGCATGGAAGGGGCCCGGCAGGAAGGCGCCGTGGCCGCGCCGCAGGCCGCCTATGCCCTGGCCCGCGTGGAGCGCTGGGCCCAGCAGACGCGCAGCGGCGACCTGTCCGAGCTGCCGGGCCTGGACGAGCGCTCGCCGGTGATCCCGCTGGTGACTTCAACCCGCGACAACTGCCTGGGCAGCAACTGCCCGCGCTACCGCGACTGCCATGTGAACCTGGCGCGGCGCGAGGCCCTGGCGGCCGACGTGGTGGTGATCAACCACCACCTGTTCTTCGCCGACCTCGCGGTGCGCGAATCGGGCATGGCCGAGCTGTTGCCCAGCGTGAGCACGGTGATCTTCGACGAGGCGCACACCCTCAACGAGACCGGCGTGCAGTTCCTGGGCCGCCAGCTCTCCACCGCCCAGGTGCTGGACTTCTGCCGCGACCTGCTGGCCTGCGGCCTGCAGCAGGCGCGGGGCCTGGCCGACTGGCAGCAGCTGACCGGGGCGGTGGAGCGTGCCGCGCGTGACCTGCGCCTGTGCGCCGGCCGGGCGCCGGCCGGCGGCAGCCGCCATGCCTGGGACGGCACCGCGCCCGAGCGCATCGACACGGATGCCTGGGGCCTGGCCCTCGCGGCGCTGCAGCGCGCCTGCGGCGAGGCGCGCGCAGCGCTGGAGCACATGGACGAACTGGGGCCGGACTTCATGCGCCTGGCCGAGCGGGCCCGGGCCCTGGCGGCCTTGGCTGAATTCTTCCAGGCCGAGCGCGCGCCCGAGGCGGTGCGCTGGCTGGAGGTGTCGCAACAACTGCGTCTGGTGGAGTCGCCGCTGGACATTGCCGAAGCGGTGCAGACGCGGCTGCTGGCGCCGCGCGAAGGCGAGACGGCCAACCGCAGCTGGATCTTCACCTCGGCCACGCTGGGCGACGACGATCGCCTGAGCTGGTTCACCGAACCCTGTGGCCTGGGCGAGGCCCGCGTGCTGCGCGTGGACAGTCCCTTCGACTACGCGCGCCAGGCCGCCGTCTATGTGCCGCGCCAGCTGTCCAAGCCCAACGATGCGCGCCACAGCGAGGAGGTGGCGGCCCTGGTGGCGCGCCTGGCCCCGGTGCTGGGCGGGCGCACCCTGGTGCTGACCACCACGCTGCGCGCGCTGCGCAGCATCAGCGAACGCCTGCCGCAGCTGCTGCCGACCGAGAGCAATCTGCAGGTGCTGAGCCAGGGGCAAAGACCGAAGCGCGAGTTGCTGGACCGTTTTCGCGAGGGGGTGCTGCCCGGCCAGCCAGGTTGTGTGCTGGTGGCCTCGGCCTCCTTCTGGGAGGGCGTGGACATCCCCGGCGAGGCGCTGCAACTGGTGGTGATCGACAAGCTGCCTTTCCCGCCGCCGGGCGACCCGCTGGTGCAGGCACGCAGCCGTCGCCTGGAAGCGGCCGGACGCAGCCCCTTCAACGACTACCACGTGCCGGAGGCCGCGGTGGCGCTCAAGCAGGGGGCGGGGCGGCTGATCCGGCGCATTTCTGACCAGGGCCTGCTGCTGATCTGCGACACGCGCCTGGCCAGCATGGGGTATGGCCGCCGGCTGATGGCGGCGCTGCCGCCGATGCGGCGGCTGGCCAGTGAGGCCGAACTCGATCAGCGCTTGCTGGAACTCACCACAGCTTCCACCACGGACCCTGTCTGACCGTGGTGGTGGTGTCCTCGATGCCGCTGCCACCGACATAGCGGCTCTGCGGGAAGTTGGTCTGCAGCACACGGCGTGCGTCGTCGCGCAGCTGGGGCAGTTGCAAGGCGTCGTAGGACTGCACGAGGATGTAGAGGGCCTCTTCCAGTGCCGGTGCATCGCGGTAGTCGCTGATGGCCTGCTGGGCGCGGTTGATGGCCGCCAGGTAGGCGCCGCGGCTGTGGTAATAACGTGCCACGTGCACTTCGTACTTGGCCAGCGAGTTGACGATGTGGGTCATGCGCGCGCGCGCGTCGGGCGCGTAGCGCGAGTCGGGGAAACGGGTGACGAGTTCCTTGAAGGAGGCGAAGGACTCCTTGGCGGCCTGCTGGTCGCGTTCGGCCAGGTCTTGGCGCGTCAGCGACGAGAACAGGCCCAGGTTCTCGTTGAAGTTCACCACGCCCTTGAAGTAGAGCGCATAGTCCAGTGCAGGGCTGGCCGGGTGCAGGCGCATGAAACGGTCCAGCGTCGCGATGGCCTGGGCCGGTTCCTCGTTCTTGAAGTGGGCGTAGGCCTTTTCGAGCTGGGCCTGCTGCGCCAGCGGCGTGCCGGCGGCGCGGCCTTCGAGTTTTTCGAAGAGCCCGATGGCCTTGCTGTACTGGAGGTTGAAGACTTCCTCGCGTGCTTCCACGAGGATCTCTTCAGGCGTCATCTTGGCGGTCGGATCGACCGGCTGGGTGGAGCAGCCGGCCAGCAGCGCAGCGGCGGCCAGGAGCAGGACGGAGACGACCGATAATTTGGCGCTGGGCATCAGAGGCTTACTCGTTGAAACATCAAGAACCAATTATATCGACCGACCCCTTGAGCGAGGACTTTGACGAGGCGGCCGAAGGAGCTTCCGAGGTCGAGCTGCGGCCCTGGGCCATCGGGGTGGACCAGCATGGTTTGCGCCTGGACCGTGCCCTGAGCGAGCTGGTGCCAGAGTTCTCGCGCAGTTATCTGCAGCAGCTGATCGAGGCCGGCGCCGTGACCCGGGGCGGGCTGATCCTGCGCAAGCCGGCGCACAAGGTGCGCGCGGGGGAGCAGGGCCAGATCGAATTGCGCCCCACGCCCCAGAGCCAGGCCTTCCTGCCCGAGGCCATGGCGCTGGACATCGTGCACGAGGACGAGCACCTGCTGGTGCTCAACAAACCGGCCGGCCTGGTGGTGCACCCGGCGCCGGGGAACTGGCGCGGCACCCTGCTCAACGGTCTGCTGGCGCACGACGCCCGGGCCGCGCAGCTGCCGCGCGCGGGCATCGTGCACCGCCTGGACAAGGACACCAGCGGCCTGATGGTGGTGGCGCGCACGCGCGCCGCCATGGACGCGCTGGTCAAGCTGATCGCGGAGCGCTCGGTCAGCCGCCAGTACCTGGCCCTGGCCCACCAGCCCTGGAGCGGCCCGGCGCGGCGCGAGGTGGAAGCCGCCATCGGGCGCGACCCGCGCAACCGCCTGCGCATGGCCGTGGTGGACCTGCTGCGCCAGTCGGGCAAGCCGGCCAAGACCACCTTCGAGCTCCTGCACAACACCGAGCAGGGCTGCTGGCTGCGCTGCACCCTGCACACCGGGCGCACGCACCAGATCCGCGTGCATGCCGCGTCGATCGGCCATCCCCTGCTGGCCGACACCCTCTACGGCGGGGCGCCGGCGGCCGGTCTGCTGCGCCAGGCCCTGCACGCCTGGCGCCTGGCTTTCAAGCACCCCGTCAGCGGGCAGGAGCTGGTGTTCAAGGCGCCGCCGCCAGAGGATTTCCGCCAGGCCTTGGCGGCCTGGGGCGTGGGCTACAATGCCCGGCAGGACGTTCTGTGAAGAACGTGCCCCGGCCCCGCCCGTTGGCGGGTGCCCATGGTCCGGGATCGTGATGATCCGCAGGCCGATTCTCCTAAAGACCCCTCTCATCCTGCCTCGGACCGAGGCACAGCCCGGATTCGAAGAGACATGAATACGACGGAAGCCAAGCGTATCCTGGAAACAGCACTGATCTGCGCGCAGCAGCCGCTGCAGGTGCGCGACATGCGTGTGCTGTTCGACGACAGCCTGGGTGTGGACACGATCAAGCAATTGCTTGAAGAATTGCAGCAGGAATGGACCGGACGCGGCGTCGAGCCGGTCTGTGTGGCCACCGGCTGGCGTTTCCAGAGCCGCCCCGAGATGCGCGAGTACCTGGACCGCCTGCACCCCGAGAAGCCGCCGCGGTATTCGCGCGCCACGCTGGAGACCCTGGCCATCATCGCCTACCGCCAGCCGGTCACGCGCGGCGACATGGAAGACATCCGCGGCGTCACCATCAGCTCGCTGATCATCAAGCAGCTCGAAGACCGCGGCTGGATCGAGGTCATCGGCCACCGCGAGGCGCCGGGTCGCCCGGGCCTCTACGCCACCACCAAGCATTTCCTGGACGACCTGGGTCTGGCCTCGCTGGACCAGCTGCCGCTCATGGACGGCCCGGCCCAGCAGGCGGGGCTGCTGGAGGTGCTCAACGAATTGCCCCTGTCCCCCGAGGGCGACACGCCCGAGCTGCCCTTGGCCGAGCCCCTTGCCGAGTCGGGCAGCGACACCCCCTTTGCCCTGACCGGAAGTCAACCATGACCGAACCGACGCCTGGCGTGACGCCGCCCAAGCCCGACAGCGACGCGCAAGCGCCAGTACCGGTCCAACGGGTCGAGGTGATCGATCCAGACGAGGACGACGAAGGCGATGAGTTCGCCAAGCCGGCAGCGCGCAAACCCCGTCAGCCGCCCCAGGCGGTCGATTTTGCGGCCGTGGTCTCCGGTGAATTCGATGCCGAGGAAGAGGCGCCCGAGGCCGATGTGTCCGCCAAGCGCGTGCTGGCGCCACAGGCCGAAACCCCCAAGCTGCACAAGGTGCTGGCCCAGGCCGGCATGGGTTCGCGCCTGGAGATGGAGCAGCTCATCATGGAGGGGCGCATCTCGGTCAACAACGAGCCGGCCCACATCGGCCAGCGCATCCAGTTCGGTGACCAGATCAAGGTCAACGGCAAGGCCATCCGGGTGCGCATCGATCCGCCGCCGCCGCGTGTCATCGCCTATCACAAGCCGGTGGGCGAGGTCGTCACGCACGACGACCCGCAGAACCGGCCCACGGTGTTCCGCAAGCTGCCCAAGCTGCACCAGGGCAAGTGGCAGTCGGTCGGCCGCCTGGACCTCAACACCGAGGGCCTGCTGCTGTTCACCAGCTCCGGCGACCTGGCCAACAAGCTCATGCACCCGCGTTTCGGCCTGGAGCGCGAGTACGCGGTGCGTGTGCTGGGCGCGCTGAGCAGCGAGGAAAAGAAGCGCCTGCTCGAGGGCGTGCAGCTCGAGGACGGCACGGCCCAGTTCGGCAGCATCGAAGAGGGCGGTGGCGAAGGCAGCAACTGCTGGTACCGCGTGACGATTTCCGAAGGCCGCAACCGCGAGGTGCGCCGCATGCTCGAAGCCGTGGGTCACGCCGTGAGCCGCCTGATCCGCATCCGTTACGGCGCCATGGTGCTGCCGCGCGGCTTGAAGCGTGGCGCCTGGATGGAGCTGGACGAGGGCGACATCCGAGGCCTCATGCGTGCGGCCGAGCGCCGCCCGGGCGGCGGCGCCGAAAGCGCCACGGGGGAGGGCGGCGAACGCCCTCCGGCCCAGGGCAAACCCGGGGGCGGGCGCAACCGGCGCCGTGGCGGCGGTGCGCAGGGGCCGGGACCGCGTGGCTCCGGCGGCCCGATGGGCGACAAGTCCGGCGGCCCGCGCAAGAGCGGCGGCCAGGGCCAGCAACAGGGGCGCAACAAGGACCGCAATCCGCGCCAGGGCGGCGGTGACGGCCAGCCCGATCCGATGAAAACCTCCTTCGGTTACATCGGCGCCGACAGTTTCACGCGCCAGCGTCAGGAGCCGCGCCGCGGCAATGGGGGCGGTGGTGGCAACGGTGGACCGCGTCGCGGCGGCCGTGGCGGCGGGCGCTGAAAGCGTTCGACCGGCGTGCCCAGGCCGGGGCGGATCGCCTCGGTACCCAGAGTGTCACTGACACCGGTTAAAATACCAGGCTTTGCCCATGGTGGGGCAGAAACCCATTTCATAAACAGACCCAGGAACTCACATGGCCATCCAGCGTACCTTCTCCATCATCAAGCCCGACGCCGTCGCCAAGAACGTCATCGGCCAGATCTACGCCCGTTTCGAAGGCGCCGGCCTGAAGGTCATCGCCGCCCGCATGGCCCATCTGTCGCGCGCCGAAGCCGAGGCCTTCTACGCCGTGCAC
>JAGWTL010000064.1 GCA_028869035.1 Burkholderiales bacterium
GCCAAGCTCGTCATGCTGGACCACCACAAGAGCGCGGCCGAGAAGCTCACGGGTTTTGCCTGCCGCTGCGGTGTGGTGCATTTCGACATGAGCAAGTCCGGCGCACGCCTGGCCTGGGAGTTCTTCCAGTCGGATCGTGCGCTGCCCGCCCTGGTGCGCTACATCGAAGACCGCGACATCTGGGCCTGGAAGTACCCCGAGAGCGCAGGTTTCCTGGCCGCGCTGGACATGGAGGCCATGGACTTCGAGCGCTGGGCGCAGATCGCCTCCTGGTCCGAGGAGGAACTGGCGACCTTCATGCTGCGCGGCCAGGCCATGGACGAGAAATTCAGCAAGCTGTGCGAAGACATTGCCGCTGGTGCCGAGCCGGTGGTCTTCAACGGTCAGGCCGGGTTGATGGTCAACGCACCGGGCATGTTCCATAGCTTGGTCGGTGAAATGCTCTCGAAGAAGAGCGGCACCTATGCGCTGATGTGGAGCGCCAGCAAGGGCGGGCTCATCAAGGTCGGCCTGCGTTCGCAGCGCAGCTTCGACTGCATTCCCCTGGCCGAGAGCATGGGCGGCGGTGGCCACGCCCAGGCCTGCGGTTTCCGCATGGGGGCCGAGCGCCTGCCCGAGTTGCTGCGCGGCACCCTGCAGGCCTGAGCGTCTTTTCCGGCCTCAAGTTGCCGGCTTGCCTGCCGATAAAGGGTTGAATCATCCGATATCGAACATGGACGGCATCAGCAAGCAGATCATCGCCATCGCCAGCCAGATGCCCTCGGCGCGGCTGGCGCAGAGCGTGCAGATCTACGTGCTGCACCAGGCCATGGACATGCAGCAGGCCAGCGTGCAGACCCTGCTGCAACCCACCGCCATCGGCAACCAGCCCCTGGCCACCTCGGGCAGCCTGGGCACCCGCTTCAATGCCCTGGCTTGAAGCCGGCTCAGCCCGGCGTTTCAGTAGCCCTCTTTGAGCGTCACATCCGAACAGGGGTGGGCCACGCAGGGCAGGACATAACCCTCTTCCTTCTCCTCGGGCGCCAGACCCGGCCACTCGATTTCGTAGCGCACCGTGCCGCTCACCAACTGGGTCATGCAGGTGCGGCAGGTGCCGTTGCGGCAGGAGCTGGGCCAGTCGATCCCGCCCTGCTCCATGGAGATCAGCAGGGGCCGGTCGGTCCAGGCGTCGAACTGCCGGTCGAAAGGCCCGGTGCGGCCGATGTAGAAGGGCGGGGTGTCGTTCGGATTCATGGTGTGTCTGGAATCTGTCTTCATTCTATTGATGTTTTCTTCAGGCATGACACCTTGCCGGCTGAGCGCTGCCGCCTCAGGTCGCGGTGTCGAAATGCTCGGTCACCAGTTCGCGCAAGGCCTTGCTGACAAAACGGCTCAGCCGCGTGGCCGGCCTCGCGGTGGGCACGGCCAGCACCAGCAGGTTGCGCATGGCCGGGGTGTGGATGGCCGCCACGTTCAGCTTTTGCGGGTAGGTCCAGGCCCGGATGGCGCCTTGCGGCAGCACGGTGTCGCCCACGCCGCGCGCCACCAGCGAGAGCACGGTCTGAACGGAATCGACCTCGGCCACCAGCTGCAGCGGCAGGCCGCGCGGCCGGGTGTGCTGCTCCAGCAGCTGGCGCAGGGCATTGGGTCCGCTGGGCATGACCAGGGGGCGCTGGACCACATCGGCCAGACGCATGCGCTTGGGCAGGGGCTGCACGCTGATCAGCACCAGGGGTTCGCGCAACAGGGTCTCCTGCTGGAATTGCGGCGAGGGCGGGGGATCGAACATCAGGGCCACATCGATGCGGCCCGCCACCAGCCATTCGCGCAGGCGGATGCTCAGCCCTTCCGCCACGGTCATGGTGGCCTCGGGGAACTGGGCGTGGAAGCGTTCGATCAGGTCGGCTGTCAGCACGTGCGCCAGGCGCGGTGGCAGGCCCACGGTCAGGCGGCCGCGCGGGCTGGCCTGGCGCTCGCGCATGTCCACGCTGGCGCGCTCGGCCAGGTCGAAGATGCCGCGCGCATGCGCCAGCAGGGCCGTGCCCGATTCCGTCGCCTGCGCGCCGCGGCCGGTGCGCTCGAACAGGCGTTGCCCCAGCTCCTCCTCCAGCAGCAGCACCTGGCGGCTCAGCGCGGGCTGCGACATGTGCAGGGCGGCGGCGGCGCGGCTGAAGCTGCCGGCCTCTGCCACGGCCACGAAATACTGCAGGCGGGTGAGATCCATGGCATGCATTTTACGGATAGCTGGTATTGATGAATAGTTGAACTGAAAGCGACCCTGCCGCACCACAATCAGCGACATGCCCGATCTCCAGACGCCCGTCCAGACCTACCAGACCCGGCCCACCCGTCCCACGCTGCAACTGCCCCCTGGTGCCTGTGATGCCCATGTGCACGTGCTCGGCCCGGTCGCACGTTTTCCCTATGCACCGGGCCGCAACTTCACGCCGGTGGATGCGCCCAAGGAAACACTGTTCGCCCTGCACCGCGAGCTCGGCATCAGCCGCTGCGTGATCGTCCAGTCGGCCGTGCACGGTTTTGACAACCGCGTGGTCGAAGACGCGATCCAGGCCGGGCAGGGGTCTTACCTGGGCGTGGCCCTGGTGCCCGCCAACGTGGCCGATGCTGAACTGAAGCGCCTGGCCGCTGCCGGTTTTCGCGGCGTGCGTTTCAACTTCATGAAACACCTCACGGGCGCGAGCAGTGTGGACGAGGTCGTGTCACTCACCCCTCGCCTCAAGGCCGCCGGCCTGCACCTGCAGGTGCATTTCGAGAGCAGTCTGGTGCATGGCCTGGGGCCGGTGCTGGCGCGCAGCGCCGTGCCCGTGGTGATCGACCACATGGGCCGGGTCGACGCCACGCTCGGGGCGGACCATGCAGACTTCGCGGCCCTGCATGCGCTGCTGGCCAATCCGCTCTTCCACGTCAAGCTCAGCGGCAGCGACCGCATCGATTCGAATCCCACCGCAGCACCGGTCTATGCGCGGGGCGTGGCCCTGGCCCGCATCCTGCTGGAGAGTTACCCCGAGCGCTGCCTCTGGGGCACGGACTGGCCGCATCCCAACCACACGCACGTGCCCGACGACGGCGCTCTGGTGGACGCGCTCACGCGCATCGCACCCGAAACCACGCAGCGCGAGTTATTGCTCGTGCGCAACCCGCAGAACTTCTACCGCTTCGGGCACTGAATCCATGAGCAAGACTTCCACCTCCCCCAGCGGCCGCCTGGCCGGCAAGGTTGTTTTCGTCACCGGCGCCGGCTCGGTCGGCCCCGGCTGGGGCAATGGCCGGGCCATCGCCGTGCGCTTCGCCGAAGAGGGCGCCTGCGTCTTCGGCCTGGACCGCGACCTCGATCGCATGGCCGAGACCGAACGCCTGGTCAGCGCTGCCGGCGGGCGCTTCATCGGCGCCAGTTGCGACGTCACGCGCGGCGAGGCCATCGCCGATGCCGTGGCCCGTTGCATGAGCGAGTTCGGCCGCATCGACGTGCTGGTCAACAACGTGGGCGGCTCGGCCAAGGGCGGTCCCGTGGAAATGAGCGAGGAGGTCTGGGACGCGCAGATCGACCACAACCTCAAGAGCGTGTTCCTGACGTGCAAGCACGTCATCCCGCACATGCTGGAACAGGGCAGCGGCGCCATCGTCAACATCTCATCCACCTCGGGCCTGCGCTGGACCGGCGCCGCGCAGATCGCCTACGCGGCCACCAAGGCCGGCGTGATCCAGTTCTCGCGCGTGCTGGCCGTGCAGTACGCCAAGCAGGGCATACGCGTGAACACCGTGGTGCCCGGGCAGTTGCACACGCCCATGGTCGAGGTGCGGCTGGCCGGCCAGCGCACCGGCGGTGACGTCGAGGCCCTGCTCCAGCAGCGCCAGTCGCGCATCCCGCTGCCCTTCATGGGCGACGGGCGCGACACGGCCAACGCCGCGCTGTTCCTGGCCTGTGATGAATCGCGTTTTGTCACCGGCACCGAGATCGTGGTCGACGGCGGCATGTCCGTGCGTTGCGACTGAAAGATATGAAGCACCCCCTGAGTCGCTTCGCGCCTTCCCCCTGGAGGGGGACGACGCCTTTGGCCTGGCGTAGCCAGTTCCACGGCGTCCGCTGGAACGGCCGGCTGCGCGGCCTGGGATTTCACGCTGCCCGCTGAAATAGAGCTACACAAGCTTGGTATCACTTTTCAAAAAAAACGAGGAGATCCACATGAAGCTGCACCACCCCATCCGCCGTGCCTGCACGCTCGGCCTGGCCTGTCTGTCCCTGCTGCTGGCCACGGCTGCACTGGCCCAGCAAGCCAAGATCACCCGCATCATCGTGGCCTTCCCGCCAGGTGGCCCGGTGGATTTTGTCGCGCGCACCCTGGCCGAGCAGCTGGGCAAGGAGCTGGGTCACCAGGTCATCATCGAGAACAAGGCCGGCGCCAACGGCGCCATCGCGGCCGAATACGTCGCGCGCTCGGCCCCGGACGGCCAGACCCTGTGGCTGACCAGCGTGGGGGCGGTGGCCATCAACCCCGCGCTGTACGACAAACTCTCCTATGACCCGCAGCGTGACCTGACGCCCGTGTCCGGGGTGGTCAACAACGTCGAAGTCCTGGTGGTGGGGGCCGGCGCGCCCTACAACACCGGCGCCGAATTCGTCGCGGCCAGTCGCCAGAACCCGGGCAAGCCCCTGACCATGGCCTCCTCGGGCACGGGCAGCGTGCCGCACCTGGCCATGGAACTGCTCAACGACGCCGCCAGGATCAACCTGCAGCACATCCCTTACAAGGGCGCCGCGCCGGCCATCACCGATGTGATCGCCGGCCACGTCAACGGCTTCTTCGGCGACATTCCCGGCCTCATCTCGCACATCAAGTCGGGCCGCCTCAAGGCCATCGGCCTGGCCGCGACCAGACGCCATCCCTTGCTGCCCGAGGTCAAGACCTTCGAGGAGATGGGTGTGCCCGGCGTGGACTCCGACAACTGGTACGCCCTGTTCGCCGCCAAGGGCACGCCGGCGGCCGAGATCGACCGCGTCAATCAGGCGGTGCGCCGCACCCTGGGCAACGAGGCCGTGAAAGCCAGGCTGCAGGCCTCGGGCGCCGAGGTGGCCGCATCCACGCCGGCCCAGCTCGCGGCCCTGCTCAAGAACGACACGGCCAAGTGGACCCGTGTGGTCAAGGCCAAGAACATCCAACCCGACTGAGATTTCACAGACCCATGCGCATCAGCCCCGTCATCCCCGGCACCCGGCCCGAACTCGCCGCCCAGGAGGCGCAGATCCAGGCCGAGCGCGGCCGCATCTCGCCGCTGTACCAGGTGCTGCTCAACAGCCCGCCCATCGCCCAGGGCTGGGAGCAGATGCTTTCGGCCGTGCGCAACCGCAACAGCCTGCCCGCGGGCCTGCGCGAGCTCGTCATCCTGCGCGTGGCCGTACTCAACCGCGCGCCCTACGAATTCGACGCCCATGTGCCGCACGCGCTGAAGGCGGGTGTGGCGCAGGCGCTCATCGACGGGCTGCGCGCCGTGCCGCTTTCGGCCGGGTTGCCCCTGTCGCCGGCTGAAAGTGTGGCCTTGCGCCTGACCGATGCCATGACACGCGACATCGAGGTGCCCGAGGCGCTGTATGCCGAGGTGCGCGAACACTTCAATGCCCAGGGCCAGATCGATCTGGTGGCCACGGTGGCGGCCTACAACATGGTGTCGCGTTTCCTGGTGGCGCTGCAGATCGGGCACTGAATATGCAAGCGCCGACCGATAGCCTGCTGCTGCAGTTCACGCTCGAGCTCGCGTCCACGGAGCGCCTGGCCGCGGCCGCTGCCCAGCTGTGCGCCGACAGCGGCTTGCGGCTGCAACGCCTGGCCTGTGCGCAGGACGGGCAGGCCTATCTCTATGCGCGTCTGCCGGCGCGCACCCAGCTCGACGGGGATGCCCTGCCGCCGCTGGACGCCGCGCTGGGCCGGCGCATACCGGCGGCGCGTGACATCCGCGTCTCGCGCCTGCAGCAGGTCTACGCCGCCCCGGGCCATGCCCAGGGCGAGGCCCCGGTTTTCCATTACGTGGTCGAGACGGACCCGGAAGCCGGCTGGCAGCCCGAGCTGGAGCGCTGGTACGACACCGAGCACATGCCCGGCCTGGCCGCCGTGCCGGGCTGCATCCTGGCCCAGCGTTATTACAACCATGACCAGGGACCGTACTCGCTGGCCTGTTATGACCTGGTGTCCGAGCAGGTGCTGGGCTCGCCGCCCTGGCTGGCCGTGCGCGGCACCGCCTGGAGCGACATCGTGCGCCCGCACTTCACCAACACCAGACGCACCATGTTCCGCGCGCTGGCTTGACGCGCTCGTTCGCAGCACGCGCGACGCAGTCAGCGCGGGTTTACAGTCCGGGCCGCTCCCATGAGGTGATGGGCAAAGATTGTGCGGTATGGCGACATCTCCCACGTTCAGGGGATGACGGCGCAGGCCCGAGCGGCTAAAGTCGCGCGATCTCGAACCAGGGAGGCGCAATGAAACGACTCGGTCCCGTCCTGCAATTTCTCGGCTGCGCACAGGGCCAGTGGCGCGTCAGCGCGCTCTGGGTGCAGGACAGCGCCGACGCGGTGCCCGTGCTCACGGCCGGCGGCCGCCCGGTGCAGGTCACGCAGGCCCCGGTGCCCGGCCAGGCCTGCACGGCCTGGCGTTTCGAATTCGCCGTGGCGCAGGGTGCGGCCGCGCAGGACGTGGGCTACAGCATCGGGGGTGAGGTCCACGCCTTCTGCGTGCCCGCACGCGATACCCTGCCGGCCCTGGGCTACGCCTCGTGCAACGGTTTTTCCGATCCGCGTGCCATGAAGTCGGTCAAGGCGCCCTATGCCCAGTGGGCGCGCCTGGCTCGCCTGCACAGGGGACAGGAGCGCGTGGAGGGCCAGACACACGGGCCCCTGCACCTGCTGCTGCTCGGCGGTGACCAGGTCTACAGCGACGCCATGTGGGTCATGGTGCCCGAGCTCAAGGCCTGGAGCGCGCTGCCCTGGGACAAACGCCTCAAGGCCGCGTTCACGGCCGGTCTGCGCCGCAAGGTGGAGGAATTCTTCGGCAAGCTCTATCTGGAACGCTGGTCCCAGCCCGAGGTGGCCGCCGCCCTGGCCAGCCTGCCCACGGTGATGATGTGGGACGACCACGACATCATGGACGGCTGGGGTTCCTACCCGGTCGAGCAGCACCAGTGCGCCGTCTACCAGGGCATCTTCGAGGTGGCGCGCGCCGCCTTTGCGCTGTTCCAGCGCCAGGCCATCGGCGCGCTGCCGCCGGCCACCCTGCCGGGCCAGGACCAGCACAACAGTGCCTGCCGCATCGGCGCGCTGGGCCTGCTGGTGCTGGACATGCGCAGCGAGCGCTGCCCGCGCGCCACACGCACGCAGGATGGCGTTGAATTGCTGCAGGCCGAGCAGGTGCTCAGCCCCCGGAGCTGGGCCGCGGTCTACCAGTGGCTGGCCGAGCAGGAGGCTGCCGGCGGTCTCAGGCACCTCTTTGTCATGAGCAGCGTGCCCGTGGTGCACCCGGGCCTGGAGCTGATCGAGAAGCTGCTGGGCGCCTTGCCCGGCCAGCAGGAGATGGAGGACGACCTGCGCGACCACTGGGACAGCCCGCCGCACAGGGCCGAGCGCCTGCGCCTCATCCACCGGCTGCTGCAGCTCAGCGCCCGGGGTGTGCGTGTCACCCTCCTCTCGGGCGACGTGCACGTCGCGGCGCTGGGTGTCATCGAATCCGCGCGCGAAGACGGCGGTGAGGGCAACGCGCGCATCATCAACCAGCTCACCAGCAGCGCCATCGTGCACCCGCCCTCGTCGGCGATGGAGGTCTTTGTGCTGGAGCACGTGGCGCGGCATGTGGAGCAGATCGACCGTGGCATCAGCACCCGCATGCTGGAGTTCCCCGCCACCAGCCACTGCGTGATGGCCCGCCGCAACTTTCTTACCCTGCAGCCGGATGCGCCCGATGGCGCCGGTCGTTACTGGGCCAACTGGTGGGTCGAGGGGGAGCCCCATCCCTATACCAAGGTGATCCATCCCGCCGGCGCGCCCGCCTGAGGCGCGGGCGGCACACACCGGGCCTCAGACCCGGTAGCTCTGGCGCGGCCGGCCCGGAAAGACGGCATCCAGTGCGGCTGCATCCAGCCCGCAGGGTTCGCGCATGGCGCTGGCCAGCAGGTCGCGCCAGTCGGCCCGCACCGGCAGGTCGCGGTTCTCGTTCAGTGCACCGTCGGCCAGTCCGTCGAAGCCGCCGAGCAAACCGGCGCCCGTCAGTGCGCCACCGGCCAGCAGGCACAGGCCACCGTGGCCGTGGTCGGTGCCGCGCGTGCCGTTCTCACGGACGGTGCGGCCGAATTCGCTGAGCACGGCCACCCGCGTGCGTTGCCACTCCTCGGCGCCCAGGGTGTCCCTGAGCGTGAGCAGGCCTTCGCCCAGCGCCGGCAGCAGGCGTGTCAGCGCCGCTTCCTCGTTGGCATGCGTGTCCACGCCACCGATGTCCATGAAAGCCAGGCTCATGCGCCGGTTGCCGCGCAGGATCTGCCCCATGGTCTTCATCATCGATGACAGTCCGTTGCCGCCGGGCGCGCCGCGTGAGGCGCGCGGCTCCATGCCCGTGGCCATTTCGATCTCGGCCTGCGTGGCCAGGGCCTGCTCCATCGCCTCGCCGGTGGCCTGTCCCCGGTGCGAGGCGCGGATGGCATCGAGCAGGCGCCCCTGCGGCAGGTCCAAGCCGCTGCCTGAAAGCGGGGCCACGGCCGGTGGGATCTCTCCGCCGCGAAAGGCCAGCGGGATCTCGCGCGTGAAGCTGATCGCGCCGCTGCCGGCGCCGAGCTGCGCGGCCGCCCGAGCCATGAAGCCGGTGCGCCCGTGGATGGCGCCCGAACCGATCTCGAACAGATCCTGCGCCTGGAAATGGCTGCGGCTGGTGTCCAGCGTGCCGGCGCAGGGCGCGAAGCTGAGTTCACCCGCGGCGTACAGCGCGGCCAGGTCCGCGGCCCCCGGGTGCGCGGTAAAACCCGTCTGGCCCAGGGCCTTGCCCTCGGCCAGCAGCGCGCGCGACAGCGTGGGGCGCAGTTCGGCCAGCCGCGTTTCCTGCGGGGCGAAGGCAAACAGCCCGTCGAAGCCACCGCGCAGGAAGATCAGCAGGAAGCGTCCGGGCGCAACGGTGCGGCCTTCGGCGGCCCAGGCGCGCAGGGGCAGGGCGAGGGTGGCGGGCAGCGCTTGCAGCAGGCGGCGACGTTGCAGTGACATGGGCACGTCCTCTTTCTAGCGGCGCATGAAGGCGGGGGAGGCCAGGCGCAGCGCCACGCGCTCCGTCGCGCCCAGGGCGGCGCCCTGCTGGCGCAGTGTTTCGGAAGGCGGACCGAGCAGTTGTGTCAGCGCCTGCCCGTCGGTGCTGCAGGCCGTGCCCTTGAGCAGGTCCTGCGGGCGATCGGGCCGCGCCTGGAATTCGTCGCCTTGGGCGCCATCGGCCAGCGGCATGCGACCCGCCGCAGCGCCGATGGCCAGGCGCGTGCGCTTGGCCATGGCCGCCGGCGAGAGCCAGTCCGATTCCTGCGTGCCGTAGCCGTCGGGTGTGGTGTGCATCAGCGGCGCCTGGCCCATGTCCATCGCGCTGGCGGCCAGCAGCAGCGGGTTGTTCAGCGGCCGGTCGCCGCACACGGCATGGGCCGCCGAGAGCAGGTAGTCCAGCGGTTCCTTGAACTTGGCAGGCTGCGCCAGCGAGGTGCCGAAAGCCGGGGACTCCAGCAGGGCCAGCAGCGTGGCCGAGATGCGGCTGCCGCTGCGCAGCCAGGCCGCGCTCATGGCCTCGACCACGGCCGCCGGCGGCTCGTCGGCCAGGAAACGCCGGGCCAGCTTGGCGCTGATGCGCCGCGCGGTGGCCGGGTGGCGCGCCATCAGCTGCAGCGCACGATCGATCTCGGTCAGCCCCGCCGTGCCACCGGGGAAATGCTCGCCGAGGAAGGTCTTCTCGCCGAAGTCGTGGCGGCGCGGATCGAACAGGAACAGGCCCTTGCGCACGGCGCCCGCGCGCTCCAGATTGCGCTCCTGCATGCCGGCCGTGTACACGCCGGCGCCGGTGATGATGCGGGCCAGGGCCTGCACGTCGGACTGGGTGTAGCCCGCGTCCACGCCCAGGGTGTGCAGCTCCAGCAGTTCACGCGCCAGGTTCTCGTTGATGCCCCGTTGCCGTCCGCGCCCCGTCGCCAAGGTGGAGGTGGCCGCGCGGGAATCGGGCGCCGTGGACTGCGCGTTGTCCAGGTAGACCTGCATGGCCGGGTGCAGGAAGCTGGCGCGCAGCAGCGCCTCGAAGGAGTCCTCGCGCAGCGCGCGGTCCAGGGCGGCGACGTAGTCCCAGGCCAGCAGCTTGACCGGACCCTTGGGCGCGTAGATGGAGAAGTGGTTGAGCCAGAACGAGAGCAGCGCCTCGTGCCCCGGGTTGTCGCTGTTGGCCATGGTCAGCAGGCGGGCCTGCACCGTGGCCGCGGCGTACTGGTTCATCTCGCGCTGCACCTCTTGCTTCGGTGCTTCGTCCATGCCCTTGCGCTCGCTGCCGCCCGGGCCCAGGCGCTGCCACAGGGGTTCCAGGGCCTGTTGCACGGGCATGCGTGCGATGCGCTCGCTCACTTCCCGCGGCAGCACCGACACGTCCTGGAGGGCGCGTTGCAGGTAATGGCGTGCTGTCATCCCCGTGGTCTGACGCAGGCTGGACGGGGTGGCGCCGTAGCCCAGGCGATCGAGCAGGGCACGCGCGCCGGCCTCGTCCAGCGGCGCATCGACCGACCAGTCGCCGGCCAGCGCGGGCGTGAGGGCCATGGCCGCAGAGAGGATCAGGCCGCCGATCAGGGCGGGGCGGATCCATGCACGAGCGGGTGGCAAGGGCATGTGCGTCCAGTGTCCTGCCAGGAAGATCAACGCCGGCCGATGTTGCCGGGGTTGTGGCCGCCACCATGGCCGTGGTCGTGGTACCGGTAGCCACCGCCATAGCCGAAGCGCAACTGCACACCGGCGGGCGGGTAGTAGTAATAGGGGTAGGGGTATGGATAGGGCCGCACGTAGTAGACCGGGGGCGACATCACCACCACGGGTGGCGTGTAGACCGGCGCCGTCACGATGGGCCGGGGCGGCGGCGCACCCGGTTCGCCCAGATCCTCGGGCGCCACCCGCAGCGCAATGGTCTGGCCCGGGTCGTAGGGCAGCTGCACCTTGTAGCGCTTGTCGGCGTATTCGTACTCCACATCGTAGGCCACGGTGCGGTTCTCGTAGAAGGTCTGCGTGCTGCAGCGCTGCACCTCGTGCAGTTCGGCAGGCGGGTTGTCCTCGATGCGGTCGCCGATCACCGCGCCGCCGATGGCCCCCAGCACCGTGGCCGCGCCCGATCCCTGGCCGGCCGCGTTGCCGACGATGCCGCCGGCCACCGCGCCGATGGCCGCCCCCGCGCCGCGCTTGGGCGGCTGCACCGCCACCTGCTCGCTGCTGCAGACCTGGCGCGGCACAGCCACTTTCTGCACCACGGGGGTGGAGGAGATCACCAGCCCCTCTTCCTGGGCCGCACACAGGCCGGTGTACAGCAGGGTGGCGGCCAGTACGTACAGATGTTTCATGGTCATGCTCCTGACGATGCCTCCTCTAACGCGGCGGGTGGGCGAGCGGCCGACCGGCGCCGGCGCTTGGGGCCGTTTGCCTTTGTAAAGAAAATCAGGCCCTGGTAGAGTTTGCCTGCACGCATTCCACAACAAAGAGGAGCAATTCATGACACGCATGCATGCCGCCCGGCTACGGGTTTTCCTGGGGGTGGTCTTTCTGTCCCTGGCCGCCCTGAC
>JAGWTL010000391.1 GCA_028869035.1 Burkholderiales bacterium
TTCGGCCTGGGCAACAGCAGCACGGGCGGCTTCACCATCCGCATCCAGCTGCAGCAGGCGCGCTGACCTCGCCGCTGCGTTGCCTTGATGACGCCCGCTGCGCGGGCATGACCTCGCCGCCGGGCGGCATGGATGACGCGGGCCACGCCCGCATGACTTGAGTCATTTAGTCATCGATGCGACGCAGGCGCGAGGTCATGCCCGCTCAGCGGGCGTCATGCCTGGTACAGCAAGACCACCGCGCGCGCCTCGATGCTCAGGCCCTGACCCACGGGCCCCATCTTTTCCGCCGTCTTGGCCTTGACGTTGACCTGCTCCGGTGTCAGACCGAGCAGGACCGCGATGCGCTCGCGCATGGCCGGGATGTGCGGCGCCATCTTGGGCGCCTGGGCGATGATGGAGCTGTCCACGTTGCCGATCTGCCAGCCCTGGGCACGCACACGCGCCGCAGCCTCGGCCAGCAGCACACCCGAATCGGCGCCCTTGAAACCGGCATCGGTGTCGGGAAAATGGCGACCGATGTCGCCCAGGCCGGCCGCACCGAAGAGCGCATCGGTGATGGCATGCAACAGCGCGTCGGCGTCCGAATGGCCCAGCAGGCCCTTCTCGCAGGGAATCTCGATCCCGCCCAGGATGAGCGGGCGCCCCTCAACCAGGGCGTGCACGTCCCAGCCCTCACCGACTCGAATATTCATAGCTTCTTGCCTCTGGCTTGAAGGACCGCCTCGGCCAGGGCGAAGTCCTCAGGATAGGTCACCTTGAAATTCTGCGCGCTGCCCCGGACCAGGCGCGGCGCCAGGCCCAGGGCCTCGATGGCCGAGGACTCGTCGGTCACCTCCACGCCGGCCTGCTGCAAAGCACGCTGCAGCAGGCCCAGGCGGAACATCTGCGGCGTCTGGGCCAGCCATTTGTCGCTGCGCGGCAAGGTGGCGACCACGCGGCCGTCCCGCTCCTGCTTGAGCGTGTCGGGCAGCTTGAGCGCCAGCAGGCCACCCACTTCATCCTGCGCGCAGGCCTCGATCAGTTGCGTGATCTGCTGCGGCGTGACCAGGCAGCGCGCGGCGTCGTGCACCAGCACCCAGTCTTCCTCATCTGCCCCCAGGCTGCGCAGCACGGCCAGGCCATTCGTCACCGTGGCCGCACGGGTGGCGCCGCCACAGTCGGCCAGGGTGTAGCTGGCGCCGGGTTCAAGCAGGCGGTCACCCGGGGCCACCACCACTAGGGTGCGTTGCAGGCGGGGCACGGCCGCAAGGGCCGCCAGGGTGTGCCGCACCATGGGCTGGCCCGCTACGGGCTGGTACTGCTTGGGGCCGGCGCCGCCGGCACGCGAACCGCTGCCGGCACAGGGGATCAGGGGCCAGTAGCGGGCCGTGGAGTGGGAAGAAGTGTCGCTCATGGGAGGACTGCCATTCTAGATGGCACGACTCCATTAAAATAAGCCTCACACACCCCCCGCAACCCGCGCAGGGGGTTTTTGCATTTTCTACTCGCAGATGGATCTTCCCAAACTCCAGACCGGCAAGCGCTACACCCTGCCCCGCCCTGCGGGCTCGTCCGACGCCCTGCTGCTGGCGCACCTGGCCGAGCGCGAGCAGGCGGCCTGCCGGCTGCTGGCCATCGTCTGCGGCGATGCCACCGACGCCCAGCGCCTGATCGACGAGATCGCCTTCTTCAACCCCGACCTGCGCTGCGCCCTGTTTCCCGACTGGGAAACCCTGCCCTACGACACCTTCTCGCCACACCAGGACCTGATCAGCGAGCGGCTGGCCACGCTCTGGCGCATCTCCCAGCGCGACAAGGAGACGGGTGCCGATGTCATCATCGTGCCGGCCACTACCGCGCTCTACCGCCTGGCACCGCCCAGCTTTCTGGCCGGCTATACCTTTGAATTCAAGGTCAAGCAAAAGCTCGACGAGGCGCGCCTCAAGGCCCAGCTCACCCTGGCCGGCTACAGCCATGTGACACAGGTGGTGAGCCCCGGTGAATACGCGGTACGCGGCGGCCTCATCGACCTCTTCCCCATGGGATCGGCCGTGCCTTACCGGGTGGATCTGTTCGACGACGAGATCGACAGCATCCGCACCTTTGACCCCGACAGCCAGCGCAGCCTGTACCCCGTGCCCGAGGTGCGCCTGCTGCCCGGGCGCGAGTTCCCCATGGACGACGCGGCCCGTGCCAAATTCCGCCACCGCTGGCGCGAACTGCTCGACGGCGACCCCACCAAAAGCCGCATCTACAAAGACATTGGGGCCGGCGTGGCCACCGCGGGCATTGAGTACTACCTGCCGCTGTTCTTCGACGAGACATCGACACTGTTCC
>JAGWTL010000065.1 GCA_028869035.1 Burkholderiales bacterium
CGTTTTGCCGAGCATCTGCAGATGTCGATCGAGCAGGAGCGCGCTGCCATTGCGCGCGAGATCCACGACGACATCGGCGGCTCGCTGGCGGCCATCCAGTTCGATCTCTCCTGGATCATCCGCCACCACGCCGATGCCGAAACGCAGGCCCATGTGGAAGCGGCCACCGGCATGCTGCAGCACGCCGTCGGCGCCAGCCAGCGCATCATGATGAACCTGCGCCCGGCCATCCTGGACCAGGGCCTGGAAGCGGCCGTTGATTGGCTGGCCGGCGAATTCGAGCGGCGCACCGGCATCCGCACCCTGGTGCGCGCTGCGGTGCGCCAGCCTGCGCTTTCCAAGGCCATCCAGCTGACTGCCTACCGGACAGCCCAGGAAGCACTGACCAACATCTCCAAACACGCCCGCTGCAGCGAGGTCCGGCTCGAACTGTCCGATGCCGAAGGTGTGCTGACCCTGGAGATCACCGACAATGGACAGGGTATCCAGCCGCCGGAGCGCAACAAAGCCAAGACCTTCGGACTCAAGGGCCTGCAAGAGCGGGCGCGCACTGTGGGCGGCTGGCTGGACGTGAGCAGCCGCGAAGGCGCCGGCACATCCATTACGCTGTCAGTTCCCCTGACAAACGAGGCAAAAGGCCAGGTTCAATGATTCGAGTGATACTTTGTGACGACCATGCGGTCGTACGGCGCGGCATCCGCGACACCCTGTCCGAAGCGGTTGACATCAAGGTCGTCGGTGAAGCCGGCAGTTATTCGGAAGTACGCGAACTGCTGCGCGCCACCCCCTGCGACGTGCTGGTGCTGGACCTGAACCTGCCGGGCCGCGGCGGCCTGGAGGTGCTGGCTTCGCTGCGCGAAGCGGACTCTCCCACCAAGGCGCTGGTGGTGTCCATGTTCCCCGAAGACCAGTACGCCATCCGCTGCCTGCGTGCGGGCGCCCAGGGTTATCTGAACAAGGCCGGCAACCCGGCCGAACTGATCGCCGCGGTGCGCACCATCGCCCAGGGCCGCAAGTACGTCACCCCCGGCGTGGCCCAGATGCTGGTCGACAACCTCTCGGCGCCGACCAGCGAGGCGCTGCACGATGCGCTGTCGGAGCGCGAACTCCAGACCCTGCTCAAGATCGCCTCCGGCAAGCGCCTGTCCGACATCGCCGAGGAGCTGATGCTCAGCCCCAAGACGGTCAGCGTCTATCGCTCGCGCGTGCTGGAAAAACTCAAGCTCTCGAACAACGCCGAGCTGACGGTGTACGCCATCCGCAACGGCCTGGTCTGAACTCGCGAATAAATCAACTGCGCGACCCGATCGCTACGATTTCTTCACGAGTTCCGTGAGCGCGGCACGGTCAGCGCCCGGTGAAGATCTCGATGGCCCGCTCCAGCAGGCTCTGGAAAGGCTGGTCCAGCATCGGCAGGGTGGCCGTCATGCCCACCAGCCCCACGCTCAGCGTTATGGGGAAGCCAACCGCATAGATGTTCATCTGCGGCGCCACGCGCGAGATGATGCCCAGCGCCAGTTTGGTGAACAACAGCAGGGCCAGCATGGGCAAAGCGATCCAGAGGGCGCTGGCAAACAGCTCGCCGCCCAGGGTGTAGAGCTGCATCAGGCGCAGCGCCTCCAGGAAGTTCTGTGTCACGGGGAACACCTCGAAGCTGCGGGTCACCGCCATCAGCACCATGAGGTGGCCGTTGAGCACCACAAAAAGCAATGAGGCCATGTAGGCGAAGAAACGCGCCACAGCGCTGGCCTGGCCGTTGAGCGAAGGGTCGAAAAAGGCGGCGAAATTCAGGCCCATCTGGAACCCCACCACCTCACCGGCCAGCTCGAAGGCGGCAAACACCAGGCGCACGACAAAACCGATGGCCAGGCCGATGCCGACCTGCTGGACCACCACGCCCAGCGCCACCGGGCTGTTGAGGTCGATCACCGGCATGGGCGGCAAAGTCGCCTGGGCAGCCAGGGTGACCAGCAGGGCCAGGCCGATACGGGCACGCACCGGAAAGGCTCGCGTAGAGAAGATGGGAGCCGATGTGAAGACCGCCAGCACACGCAGGAAAGGCCACAGCAAGGGCGTGATCCACGCCATGATCTGGGCTTCGCTGAAGGTGATCATGGCACCACGCCCGGGGTCTTGCTCAAAGCACGATGCCGGGGATCGCTTCGATGGTGCGCCGGATGTACTCGACCAGGATGTTGAGCATCCAGGGCCCCGCCCAGGCGAACACGGCCATGGCCGCCACCAGTTTGGGCACGAAGGCCAGCGTGGCCTCCTGGATCTGCGTGATGGCCTGGAACAGGCTGACGAGCAGCCCCACCAGCAGCACCACACCCAGCAGCGGCGCCGACACCATCAGCATCGTGATGAGCGCCTCCTGCCCGATGGTCAAGACCATTTGTGCGTTCATGCGTGGCTCCTCATGTCACAAAACTCGCAGCCAGCGAGCCGATCAACAGGTTCCAGCCGTCCGCCAGCACGAAAAGCATGAGCTTGAAAGGCAGGGCCACCAGCACGGGCGACAGCATCATCATGCCCAGCGACATGAGCACACTGGCCACCACGAGGTCGATCACCAGGAAGGGGATGAAGATCAGGAAACCGATCTGGAAGGCAGTCTTGAGCTCACTGGTGACAAAAGCCGGGATCAGCACGCGCATGGGCGCAGCCTCGATCCTGGTCGAGGGGTCAAGCTTGCCCAGCTTCACGAACAGCGCGAAGTCGGACTGGCGCGTCTGCTTGGCCATGAACTGGCGAATCGGCGCCTCCCCCCGCGCCAGCGCCTGATCGAAGTTGATGACGTTCTGCACATAAGGCTGGTAGGCATCGGCGTAGATGCGATCAAAGGTCGGGCCCATGACAAAAAAGGTCAGAAACAGCGACAGGCCGATGATCACCTGGTTGGGTGGCGAGGACTGCGTGCCCAAGGCCTGGCGCAGCAGGGACAGCACGATGACGATGCGGGTGAAGCCCGTCATCATCAGCAGGATGGCCGGCAAAAAGGACAGGGCCGTGAAGAACAGCAGGGTCTGGATCGGCACAGAGTAGCTCGTGCCCGATGCATCGCTGCCCACAATCAGGGGCAGCTGAGTGCTGTTGACCTGCGCCGCCGCCAGGGGCGCGTTCTCCTGGGCCAGCACCGGTAGCGCCAGCAACAGCAGCAGTGAGGCCGCCAGGCCGGCGACCGTGCGCAGGGAAGCGGTCCGGCGCATCAGGCCGAGCCCCCGGCATCGGCCGCCGGCTTGTCGGCGGCGGAGACGAAAACGGTGGAGCGCGTCGCTGCCGACCCCACCGGCAGGCTGTGCAGGCAGTTGACGTTCTGCGGCGTCACGCCCAGCACCAGCCAGACGCGCGCGCCTTCAGGGCCGACCTCGACCGTGACCACCCTTTGCTGGGGGCCGACGGCCAGGGTCGAGACGATGCGGGAGGCGGCGGCGGGCGCCGCGCCGCCGGGAGCGCGTTGCTGGTACCAGCGGATGGCCAGTGGCAGCAGGGCCAGAATGACGAGGAAGAGAACGACCGAGACGATGGTTTGCGTCATGCTCGCAGTTTAAGTCAAGCTGCCGGATGACCGTGGAAAAAAGCGGTCCGAACCTGCGACAGTTGCGGATCGGGCCTGTTCACCCGGATTTCTCAGGCGCGAGGAATCCGGGTGAACAGGCCCTGGCCTCAGCCACGGCTGATGCGGCGCAGGCGTTCGGACGGCGTGACTACATCGGTCAGGCGGATACCGAACTTGTCGTTGACGACCACCACCTCGCCCTGGGCAATCAGGTAGCCATTGACCAGCACGTCCATGGGTTCGCCGGCCATGGCATCGAGCTCGACTACCGAACCCTGGCCCAGTTGCAGGATGTGCTTGATCGGCACCTTGGTGCGCCCGAGTTCGACCGAAAGCTGGACCGGGATGTCCAGCACCATGTTGATGTCCGAGGCAGGCGCGTCGCCGACCGAGGGCCGTGGCACTTGGCCGCTAAGCACGCCTCCGGGCTCGACCTCGGGCCTGGCGTCGCTGCTTTTCTGCTCCTGCAGGGCCTCGGCCCAGTCGGCCATGCCGTCGTCTTCGGGTTTCTGATCCGGTTTGTCATCAACCGCCATAGCGTTCCCCTAACCAGTTGCTGTCATTGCCGCGCAGGCATTTGTCGACGCGGATGGCGTACCTGGCGTTGTGCGTGCCGTACTGGCACTCGAACACCGGCACGCCGTCGACCGAGGCCTCGATCCTGGGCTGGCGTTCGAGCTCGATAAAGTCACCCGGTTTCATGGCCAGAAGATCCTCCACTGTCGCATCGGCGCGGGCCAGCTCGGCCACCAGGGTCACCTCGGCGGCCTGGATCTCGCGCGTCAGCACGGTGACCCAGCGGCGATCCACCTCGATCGAGTCGCCCTGCGTGGATGAATACAGCACGTCGCGGATGGGCTCCATCGTCGCGTACGGCATGCAGAAATGGATGGAGCCGGTGATTTCGGCGATCTCCAGTTGGAAGGAGGTGGAGATCACGATCTCGCTGGGCGTGGCGATGTTGGCAAACTGCGGTTGCATCTCGCTGCGCTGGTAGTCCAGCTCGATCGGGTAGATCCCGCGCCAGGCCTTCTTGTATTCCTCGGAGATCACGTCGACCAGGCGGTTGATCACGCGCTGCTCGGTGGCCGAGAAGTCCCGGCCTTCGATGCGGGTCTGGAACTTGCCGATGCCGCCGTAGAGCGTATCGATCACGCCGAACACCAGGGCCGGCTCGCAGACGATCAGGCCGCTGCCGCGCAGTGGGCGGATGGCCACGATGTTGAAATTGGTCGGCACCGCCAGCTCGCGCAGGAAAGCGCTGTAGCGCTGCACCTGCACCGGGCCGACCGAGATCTCGGGGCTGCGGCGGATGAAGTTGAACAGGCCGATGCGCAGATTGCGGGCGAAACGCTCGTTGACGATTTCCATCGTCGGCATGCGCCCGCGGACGATCCGCTCCTGGCTGGACATGTTGTAGGCGCGGATCTCCCCGGCCTCGGCCACTTCCTCGACCGATTTCTGGCTCTCGCCGGTGACCCCTTCCAGCAGGGCATCGACTTCTTCCTGCGAAAGAAACGATTCACTCATGGTCCTGGCATCCTTGCGGGCTCATTGCACGATGAAGCTGGAGAACAGCACGCCCCGCACTGGGTTGCCGTTGCCGCCGTCCTTGGCAGCCGCTTTCTTGTCTCTCTTGGCCGCCGAAGCGGCGGGCTTGAAATGCCGGGAGGCTGCAGCCAGGATGTCCTCGGCCAGCTTTTCCTTGCCTTCGCGGCTCAGCAGCTCATCCGCCGTGCGCTGCGACACCAGCAGCAGCACATCACTGCGGAGGGTGGGCAGATAGGCCTTGACCTTCTCGACCTCCAGGGCACCGGTCAGCTCCAGGGTGATGCCGATCTGCGCCACGCGCTCTCCGCCCGGATCGGCCAGGTTGACCACCATGTTGTCCAGAGGCAGATAGGTCGGCGGACCCTTGGATTCGACCACGGCGGCGGCCACCTCCTCCTCGTCATCCAGTGCAGCCGCGTGCTGCTTGCTGAGAAAAATCCAACCCCCGGCTCCGGCCAGGGCCAGCACCACCAGCACCACCGCTACGATCAGCAACGTCTTCTTGCTTTTGGGCGGCGGTACGGCTTCGGCTTCGGGGGATTTGGTGGCCACGGTCTAGTCCTCTACAACTTTGCTGGTTTCATAACGGCATGACACCACGCACCGCACAGGCACGCGGACCCGCACGTTCGTCAAATTATTCTCGACATCCCTGCCTACGATACCCGGATTAAAGGTAAAAAACCATGCCAATCCGGACCGCTGGTCCCGATAGCAAGGTACGTTCACACAAAGAGATCAACGGAGCGGCCCGACAGCGGCGCCGCGCGATGGGATGCTGCCCGCGCCACTACCGGTAATTCAGACAAGATGGTCCGACCCTGGCGAGAGCCCGGCCGATCCTCGGAAGACTGGCCCTGGCCAGCACCGGCGCCCGAACTGCCGACCGACATGCCCGAGAGCATCAGTCCCTCGCGCTCCAGCAGTTCGCGCAGATGCGGCACGGAGTCCTGCAGCACCTGGCGTGTCTGCGCCTGGTCAGCGCGGAACTCGACACGCGCCTCCTGGCCCTGCATCTCGATGCTGACCTTGACCGGCCCCTCGCCCAGCCCGTCCACCTCCAGCTCGGCGTTCTGCGCACCACGGCTTATCCAGTAGCTGACCTGCTCGGCCACGCGCATCTCCGTCGTCAGGCCACCATCGGGTGCCACGGCCTGCACGTCCATGCGGGTGGCATCCGGCTGGGACACAGCACTCCAGCCCGTCGTCTCGCCGACTCCACCCAGGCGCTGGCTGTTTCTTTCACTGCGGCGCTCGAAGGGCCGCAGACCGGATTCGCCCACCGCAGCCGGCACCGGGCTGGCCGCCGGGGCCAACTGCTCGCTGAGGCGCCACCCCAGGCGGGCCGCCACGTCCTCGCCGCGCCTTTCCTTGCCATCCTGCATGGCCAGCTCGGCCGCCTGGCCCCGGTGCTGCGCCATGCGCTGGGCCAATGCAGCCTGACGCAGCAGGGGCTGCACGCCGTCGGTCGGCGCTGCCGCGGCAGCGGACGCGCCGGCCGAGAGGGCGGCGTCAACCGCCAGCGGCTGCTCGGTCACCGGGGCTGTGCGCGATGCAACGCGCGCCGCGGTGGAGGGCCGGGCCACGGTGAGCTCGCCCACCGTGGGCAGCTTGAGGTTCGTATCGGTTGCCTGCACAGGCACTTCAGCCGCTACGGCGGGCGCGCCCGGAGGAAGTACCGGGACCGCCAGGCTGGCATCCGCCGGCAGCGCAGCGGGATCCGCAGCCTGCGCGGTCAAGCCGGTTGGCGCGTCGGAACCCGGCCCCTGGGACACCTGCTTTTCGGCGCCCAGCCCCACCAGCAGCGAAGCAAAGTCCCCCAAAGTCCCGGCCTGGACCTTGCCCGCGCCATGCCCGTGGGTTCCCGCCTGGGCCGTCTTGGCCGCCGGCTGGGGGGCGCCTGCCGTCACACCTTGTTCTATGCTCATGATCGTTCTCCATTCAAGAGGCCGCCAGCGCCACGCGCGTATTTGAGGGTGGCCAGTTCGTCCATCTGTTTCTGTTCGCGCCGCGCTTCCAGCTGCGCGCGCGCGCCGAGTTTTTTCTTCACCAGCTGCTGCAGGGCGGCCAGGCGTACTTCTTCCTTCACACAACGCTGGCGGGCGGTCTCGGCCTGGAGCTGCAGATCGACAATCACGCCCCCCTGCATGCCCGTGGCCTGATGCAGACGCTGCAGAAAATGCTGGTGGTGCTGCATCAACTCGGCGCTGATGGTGACCGCGGCGGCCGTGGCCCAGCGCGACTCGGTATCGGCGGCATAACTCTCCAGCTGGTCCAGCTGGCCCTGCGCCTGCTGCACGGCGCGGCGCGCCTGCATCAGGGCCTGGTCGGCCTGGTCACGCGCACGCGTGGCCACCTCGATGGCCAGGGCCAGGCTCTTCAGCGCCGACATGGCAGCCTCCCGTCCGGTTCTGCGCGGGTCTTCATGGGAAGGCCTCTTCGCGCTGGATGGTGGCCGCCATGGCCTTGAGGCTTTCCTCGAAGCCGGCGCCGGCGTACAGGTCCTGGCGCAGGAACTCGCTCATGGGCTCGTGCAGGCGGATGGCCTCGTCCAGGGCCGGGTCGGAGCCGTGCACATAAGCGCCGATCTGCACCAGATCGCGTCCGCGCTCGTAGCGCGAGGCGATGGCGCGGAACTGCCGCGCCAGCTCGAAATGCTCGCGCGAGACCACGTTGTGCATCACCCGCGAAGCCGACTGCGCGATGTCGATGGCCGGATAGTGACCCGCCTCGGCCAGCGCGCGCGTGAGCACGATGTGACCGTCCAGGATGGCGCGCGCGGCGTCGGCGATCGGGTCCTGCTGGTCGTCGCCCTCGGTCAGCACGGTGTAGAAGGCCGTGATCGACCCCACGCCGTTCAGGCCGTTGCCGCTGCGCTCCACCAGCTGCGGCAGCCGGGCGAAGCAGGAGGGCGGATAGCCCTTGGTGGCAGGGGGCTCACCCACGGCCAGCGCGATCTCGCGCTGCGCCATGGCGTAACGCGTGAGCGAATCCATGAGCAGCAGCACGTGCCGGCCCTGGTCGCGGAAGTATTCGGCCACGCCGGTGGCGTAGGAAGCGGCCTGCATGCGCAGCAGCGGCGGGGAATCGGCGGGCGCGGCCACCACAACGGAGCGCGCGCGCCCCTCCTCGCCCAGAATGTCCTCGATGAATTCCTTGACTTCGCGGCCGCGTTCACCGATCAGGCCGACCACGATCACGTCGGCCTGGGTGTAACGCGCCATCATGCCCAGCAACACGCTCTTGCCCACGCCGGCGCCGGCGAACAGGCCCAGGCGCTGGCCGCGGCCCACGCTGAGCAGGGCGTTGATGGAGCGAACTCCGGTGTCCAGCGCATCGCGTATGGGCGCGCGGTCCATGGCATTGATGGGGCTGCGGTCCAGCGGGCGCGAGACCACGTTCACGACGGGGCCGCGACGGTCCAACGCTTCGCCATGGGCATCGACCACACGGCCCAGCAGGCCCGGCCCCAGGGGCAGGCGCAACTGGCCCTGGGCGTAACTCGCGGTCTGCGCCGGCGCCGCATCACCCAGACGCGGCGTGGTCACATAGGGCGCCGTGGGCACCACGCTGGCGCCGCTGGACAGGCCCTGCACATCACCCGCAGGCATCAGGAAAGCACGGTCGCCGGAAAAGCCGACCACCTCGGCCAGCACCGGCGGCTGTGCCGCCTGGCTGATCAGGCATTGTGAACCCACAGGAACGCGGATGCCCACCGCCTCCAGCACCAGACCGGTCAGGCGCGTGAGCGTGCCGCCGGCTTCCAGCGTGCTCTGCGGCGCGGCAGCCTGCTGGCGGGCGCTGTCCAGAAACCGCTGCCAGCGGGCGCCGGCTTCAGGCATCGTCACCGGACACCCCCTCCCAGGCCAGGTTCTGCCCCAGCCGGCCGACGGTACGCGCCCAGCGCTTCTCCAACCGGCCGTCGATCACGGTGCCGCCGGATTCGACCAGGCAGCCGCCGCGCGTGATGCTTGCATCGGGTTGCAACGTCAGCGGCAAATTGGGGTATTCCTCGCTCAGGATGTCCTGCAATACGTCCAGGTCCAGCGGGTTGAGCCTGATCTGCACGGCCTTGCTGTCGGTGAACAGCAGGCCCAGGGCCTCGCGGATGACCGGCAACAGCACATTGGGATTGCTGGAGATCTCGTGGCGCAGCACCTGGCGCGCCATTTCGCAGGCCAGCTCCAGCACGGCCTGACCCGCCATCTGCTCGGCCGCCTCCAGCTGCTTGCTGACGGACTCGACCAGGCGGCCGAACTGCTCGGCGGCTTCGCGGCCCTGCCCGGCGATGTAATCGCTGATCTGTTTCTGCGCCTCCAGCAGCGTCTGTGCCCGGCCCTGCTTGAAACCGTCGGCATACCCCTCGGCGTGGAACTGCTGGCGCACGGAGGCGATCTGCTCGTTGAGCTCATGCTCGCGGCTTTGCTGCTCCAGCAGCATGGCTGCGGCATCGACGTCGCTGAAAGTCCAGCGGGAAACGGCGTCGATGTCCTCGCCGGGGATGAAACGGGTGATGGGGCGCATGGGTCGGTCTTGTCAGGTGTGCTCAGACCATGGCGTCGTCGGCCCCACCGCCGATGACGATCTGGCCTTCGTCGGCCAGGCGGCGCACGATCTTGAGGATTTCCTTCTGCTGCGCTTCGACCTCCGAGAGGCGCATGGGGCCGCGCGACTCCAGGTCCTCGCGCAGCGTTTCGGCTGCACGCGAGGACATGTTGGAGAGAAACTTCTCCTTGAGCTCGGGCTGGGCCCCCTTGAGCGCGACGATGAGCGGCTCGGACGCCACTTCCTTGAGGATCATCTGGATGGCCTTGTCGTCGAGCTTCATGACGTCGTCGAACACGAACATCTTGTCCATGATCTTCTGCGCCAGCTCGGGGTCGTGCCCGCGGATCGACTCCAGCACCGTGCCTTCGATCACAGCGCCCATCAGGTTGATCATCTCGGCCGCAGTCTTCACGCCACCCAGCGAAGCCTTGCGGATCTTGTCGCCGCCGGCCAGCACCCTGAACAGCACCTCGTTGAGGTCCTTGAGCGCGTTGGGCTGGATGCCCTCCATGGTGGCGATGCGCAGCATGACTTCGTTGCGCTGGCGCTCGGTCAGATATTTGAGGATGTCGGCCGACTGGTCGTAGTCCAGGTGCACCAGGATGGCCGCCACGATCTGCGGGTGTTCGTTGCGCAGCAGCTCGGCCACCGACATCGGGTCCATCCACTTGAGGCTCTCGATGCCCGAGACATCGCCGCCCTGCAGGATGCGGTCGATCAGCAGGGCCGCCTTGTCATCGCCCAGGGCGCGTTTGAGCACCGAGCGCACGTAGTCGCCCGAGTCGGACACCAGCAGGCTTTGCGCCGCCGCGATGTTGGTGAATTTGGTCACCACGTCGTCGACCCGCTCGCGCGTGATGGATTTGGTCTTGGCAATGGCCTCGCCGAGCTTCTGCACCTCTTTCGGTGACAGATGCTTGAAGACCTCGGCCGCCTCCTCCTCCCCCAGGGACATGAGGAGGACCGCGGCGTCCTGCAGACCGTCGTCCGGTGTCGCCATGGTTTATCCCGCCGTCAGGGCGCCGCCCTGAGCTTCGCCGTTGATCCAGCCCTTGACGATGCCGGCCACGGCCGCCGGGTTGTCGCGTGTGAGCTTGCGGGCATCCTCCAGCGCCAGTTCGCCCGGCGTGGCGCCCGCTTCTTCCCGGGTCGGCGCAGCCAGCTGCGGACGATCCGGCTCTTCGGACAGCATGGCGTCGAGCTGCGGACGACGCTGCTCGGACGGTTTGCCCAGGGACTTGAGGGCCGGGCGAATGACGCCAAACAGCACCAGGACGGCCAGCAGCAGCGTGCCCAGCGGCCACGCAAAGCTGCGCGCCAGCTCCTGCACTTCAGCCTGTTTCCACAGGGGCAGATCCGGGATGGCGATCTTTTCCTGGGCAAACGGGGCGTTCATGAGGTTCACGGAGTCACCTCTTTCCTGGCTGAAACCGATGGTCTCACGCACCAGCGCCGTCATTCTTTCAAGCTGCTGATCGGTCAGGGCCGTCGTGGTCGTCTTGCCCTTGGCATCGGTCTCGGTCCTGTAGTTCACCACCACGGCCGCGCTCAGGCGCTTGACCATGCCGCTGCCGGCACGCACCACCCGCACGGTCTTGTCGACCTCGTAGTTGATGATGGATTCACGCCGTGTGCTGGGCGGTGTCGCGGCGGCGGCGGCGCCCGGAGCGCCGGGCGCGAGCGCCTGCGCCGGCCCGTTGATGGGCGCGGTGGACGGGGCGGGCGGCTGGTTGCTGGTGGCGCCGGGCACACCGGCCGGACCGGCCGGGCCCGGGTTGCTGCTCTCCAGCAACTGCTGGCTGCGGATGCTGCCGGAATCGGGCGTCTGGTTGGGTTTGTGCGTCTCCGAGGTCTGCTCGGTCTGCGAAAAATCCACCTCGGCAGTCACCTGCGCCTTGACGTTCTGGCGGCCCACCAAGGGCTCCAGGATGTCCAGGATGCGCTGGCGGTAGAGCGTTTCGAGCTGCTGAACGTATTGCAACTGCTGCGCGTCCACACCGCCGGCCGCACCATCAGGGTCATTGGCCGGCTGGGACAGCAGCTTGCCGGTGTCGTCCAGCACGCTGACCGCCTCGGG
>JAGWTL010000066.1 GCA_028869035.1 Burkholderiales bacterium
TTGCGGATTACATTGCCGGCATGACGGATCGCTTTGCCAGCCGCGAGCACGAGCGCCTGACAGGCAAGAAGCTGTGGTCATGAAACGTCGGCTGGTGCATCCGGCTCTGGTGGTGATCGCCGCTGGTGTGGCGGCAGCCCTGCATGTCGGCAAACTCTCGCCCGCTTTGCCGGCACTGGGGCAGGCACTGAGCGTGACCCTGGTGCAGGCGGGCTTCCTTCTGTCTCTGGTGCAACTGGCCGGCATGACGCTGGGGCTGGTGGTGGGGCTCACGGCCGATGGCCTGGGGCTCAGACGCAGCATGCTGGGGGGGCTGCTGCTGCTCTCGGCGGCCTCTTTGCTGGGGGGCTGGGCGCGTGATGTCCCGACCTTGCTGGTCTTGCGGGCGGTGGAGGGCCTGGGTTTCTTGCTGGTTTCGATGCCTGCCCCCAGCCTCATCCGTCATCTGGTCAAACCCGAGCGTATGAGCGCCATGCTGGGGCTCTGGGGGGCTTACATGCCCCTGGGAACCGCCAGTGCCCTCTTGTGCGGCCCTTTGTTCATCAGTCTGTTCGGTTGGCAGAGCTGGTGGTGGGTGCTAGCCGTCCTGACGCTGGCCATGGCTGTCTGGGTCTGGCAGGTCGTTCCGCCGGATACGCCGCGCACCTCAGCGACAAAGGGTCAGCCGCTGCAGCAGCCAGGCTGGGGGCATCGCCTGCGTCTCACGCTGGGGGCGCCGGGGCCCTGGCTGGTGGCGCTGAGTTTTGCCGTGTACTCGGGCCAGTGGCTGGCCGTCATCGGTTTTCTTCCTACCATTTATGCGCAGGCTGGCGTGGCAGGGGGGCTGAGCGCCGTGCTGACCGCCTTGGTGGCAGCTGTCAATATGGTGGGCAATATTGCCTCGGGTCGGCTGCTGGGGCGTGGCGTGAAACCGCAGATCCTGCTGTATGTGGGTTTTGCCGTCATGGGGCTGGGGACCTGGCTGGCCTTCGTGACTTTCCCCCTGTCACCGGAGGGTCTGGGCCTGCCGCCCGTGCTCCGTTTCGTGGCCGTCGTGCTGTTCTCGATGGTCGGCGGCATGATTCCGGGTACGCTGTTTTCGCTGGCCGTACGGCTGGCGCCGGGGGAAGGCACGGTGTCCACCACGGTCGGCTGGATGCAGCAGTGGGCATCGTTCGGTCAGTTCGCGGGGCCGCCCCTGGTGGCCTGGGTGGCCAGTGGCGTGGGAGGCTGGCACTGGACCTGGGCGGTGACCGGGGGCTGTTCCCTCATCGGCCTGGTGCTGGCCAGGCAGCTTGGACCGAGGGGCCGTGCATGAGTGAGACACACGTGGAGAACGTGCCGCAGGATCTGCTCGAGGTGGTCCTGCATGACATGCGGCACTGGCTGGAGCAGGCCGTGATCGGGCTCAACCTCTGCCCCTTTGCCAAGAGCGTGCACATCAAGGGCCAGATCCAGTGGTGTGTGAGTGCTGCACGCGATGAACAGGCGGTGCGCAGCGATCTGGTGCGCGAGCTGCTGTCACTGCAAGAGATCGATCCTGCACAGCGCGATACCACCTTGCTGGTGCTGCCGCTGTGTTTCGAGGACTTCCTCGATTTCAATGCCTTCCTGGCGGTGGCCGATGCGGTCCTGGCTGAACTCGGATTGTTGGGGGAATTGCAGATTGCCAGCTTCCACCCCCAGTACCAGTTTGCCGGCGCCGATGCCGACGACATCACCAACTGCACCAATCGCGCGCCCTATCCGGTCCTGCACCTCCTGCGCGAAGCCAGCATCGACCGTGCCGTGGAGGCCTTCCCCGAGGCCGAGACCATCTATGAAAAGAACATGCAGGTGCTGGAGCAACTGGGGCATGCCGGTTGGGACGCCCTGGGGATCGTTCGTCATGCCAAGAGCCCCAGGACCGCGGGTGAAGCCGGAGACGAGGTATGAAGCATGGAGCGCGCGGAGAACGCCAGCAAGGCAAGACGCATGTGAGCGCAGCGCAAGCACCGTCCCTGGCGCCGGAGATCCGTCCTGGGCAATCCATTGAACTGCTCAAGGAGCTGCACATCCTCACACGCGATGGCAAGCTCAACCAGGATTCCCGGCGCAAGCTCAAACAGGTTTACCACCTCTTTCATTTCATCGAGGAGCTGCTGCAGGACTTGCAAGAGCAGCGGGAGGATGGTGCATCGCCCCAGGCTGGCATCACGCTGGCCGACCACGGTGCCGGCAAGTCCTATCTGGGATTCGTCATCTACGACCTGTTCTTCAAACAGAGCCCGAGCGGTCATCTCTTTGGCATCGAGACCAGGCCCGACCTGGTGCAGAAGTCGCGCGAGCTCGCGCAGCGGCTGGAATTTGCGCGCATGTCCTTTCTGAATCTCAGCGTGGCCGAGTCCATGCAGGCCGGTGAACTGCCCGCACGCATAGACATCGTGACCGCCCTGCACGCCTGTGACACGGCTACAGATGACGCCATCGCCTTCGGCCTGCAGAAACAGGCTCGTTACATGGTGCTGGTGCCTTGCTGCCAGGCCGAGGTGGCGCGGGCCCTGAACTCGGGCAAGGCCTTGTCCTTGTCGCGCACCCCGCTGGCCGAGCTGTGGCGCCACCCCCTGCACACCCGTGAACTGGGCAGCCAGATCACCAATGTCCTGCGCTGTCTTTACCTGGAGGCCATGGGTTATCAGGTGACGGTGACGGAACTCGTGGGCTGGGAACACAGTCTCAAGAACGAGCTCATCATTGCGCGCCATACCGGACAGCGCAAGCGGGCCGCGGCCCAGCGCCTGCGGGCGATCCTGGAGGAGTTCGGTTTGACGACCCTGTTGCAAAGCCGCTTTCGTTTGCCCGAGGGTCAACCGCCGATGCCGGCTGACGTTGCCTGAAGATGCGGCCGAGTCGATGCCGATATGACATTTTTTTTGAGGATGGAATCATGAAGAAACTTTGGCTTTGGGGTCTGGTGCTGGTACTCACTGGCTGTGCCAGCAGCAGCCCGGATGTGATCCAGCGGGGCGACGCCCAGCGCCTGTCGACCGTGGTGGATGCGGTCGTGCTTTCAGTGCGCCCGGTGACAGTGGAGGGCAGCCAGTCGGGCGTGGGTGCGGCCACCGGTGGTGTGGTCGGCGGCCTGGCCGGCTACGGCTCCGGCAGCGGTCAACGCGAGGCGCAGGTCATCGGCATCCTGGGGGCCGCCGCCGGCGCCGTGGCAGGCAATGTCATCGAGCGGGCGGGTACACGCGAAGAGGCTTATGAAATCCTGGTCCAGCTCAAGAATGGTGAGCGCCGAGCCCTGGTGCAGGGCAAAGGGGAGGAAATGTTCCAGCCGGGGGACGCGGTGATCCTGATCACCAGCAGCGGCAAGGTGCGCGTAGCCAAGGCGCCCAAACTGTAATCGGGGACAGATCCATTTATGATGATGCGAACCGTAGCTCCGCATCATCATGGCCCGTCTTCCCCGACTCAGCATCCCCGGCTATCCGCACCACGTCATCCAGCGTGGCAATAACCGGCAAGCTATTTTCCTGAGAGATGCCGACCGCCAGCGCATGCTGGACTTGCTGGAGGACCACGCCCAACAGAACGAGGTGGCCGTCCATGCCTATGTGCTCATGGACAACCACTTCCATCTGCTGCTGACACCTCAGAGCAGTCAGGGGCTGTCGCGTTTGATGCAGGCGGTCGGTCGCCGTTATGTGCGCCACTTCAACGACGCCCATGGTCGCAGTGGCACGCTGTGGGAGGGGCGCTACCGGTCCACGCTGATCGAGACCGAACGCTATCTGCTGGCTTGCATGGCTTATATCGACCTGAATCCGGTGCGCTCAGGTCTGGTGGTGCAGGCGCGTGATTTTTCCTGGTCCAGCCATACGCACTATGCGGGCCTGCGGGCGGATCGTCTGGTTACGCCGCACCCGCTTTACTGGGAGCTCGGCAACACGCCTTTTGCGCGCGAGGCGGCTTATGCCCGGCTGGTGCAAGAAGGGCTGTCCTTGCAATTGCAGCAGGAGTTGACGGATTCGGCGCTGCGGGGCTGGGTACTGGGCGGCCCGGATTTCTTGGCCATGCTGCAGAAGAAGACCGAACGCCGGCTTAGCAAGGCCAGCGCAGGGCGGCCTGCTTCCTCCAAGACCAGCCCTGACTGATTTCCTGCTCAATGCAGGTGGAGGCTTGGGTACGTCGCCTTATATTACATGTCCCTAATTATTTGTTGAACAAAAAAATCAAGAAATAATTAGAATCCGACCCCTATTATTTTGCTTGGAAATAATGTTGCGCTGCACTATGCTCACAGCCCCTGCGAAATAATTTAGGAGTGCGCCATGACCACGGCTGCCGAGATCCAGCATCTCCAAGAAAACGGTTTGTATTCGAGCGCCAACGAGCATGACGCCTGCGGCGTTGGCTTCGTGGCGCACATCAAGGGCCACAAGAGCCATGACATCGTCCAGGGCGCACTCAAGATTCTCGAAAACCTGGATCACCGGGGCGCAGTGGGTGCCGACAAACTCATGGGCGATGGCGCGGGTGTACTGATTCAGTTGCCTGACGCCCTCTACCGCGAGGAAATGGACAAGCAGGGCGTGACCCTGCCACCGCCCGGCGAATATGGCGTGGGCATGATCTTCCTGCCCAAGGAGCACGCATCCCGTCTGGCCTGTGAGCAGGAGTTGGAGCGCGCCATCAAGGCCGAAGGCCAGGTGCTGCTGGGCTGGCGTGATGTGCCGGTGAATCGCGACATGCCCATGTCGCCCACCGTGCGCGAAAAGGAACCTATCCTGCGCCAGGTCTTCATCGGCCGAGGCAGCAATGTGATCGTGCAGGACGCGCTGGAGCGCAAGCTCTTCGTGATCCGCAAGACGGCCAGCGCCGCGATCCAGAACCTGCAGCTAAAGCACAGCAAGGAATACTACGTTCCGAGCATGTCCAGCCGCACCGTGGTCTACAAGGGCCTGCTACTGGCCGATCAAGTGGGCACCTACTTCCTGGACCTGCAGGACAAGCGCTGCGTCTCGGCCCTGGGCCTGGTGCATCAGCGCTTCTCGACCAACACCTTCCCGGAGTGGCCGCTGGCACATCCCTACCGCTATGTCGCGCACAACGGTGAAATCAACACTGTCAAGGGCAACTACAACTGGATGAAGGCCCGTGAGGGCGTGATGTCTTCGCCGGTGCTGGGCGAAGACCTGCAGAAGCTCTACCCGATCAGCTTCGCCGGGCAGTCCGACACCGCCACCTTCGACAACTGCCTCGAGCTGCTGACCATGGCGGGTTACCCGATCAGCCAGGCCGTGATGATGATGATTCCCGAGCCCTGGGAACAGCACACCACCATGGACGAACGTCGCAAGGCCTTCTACGAGTACCACGCCGCCATGCTTGAGCCCTGGGACGGCCCGGCATCTATCGTGTTCACCGATGGCCGCCAGATCGGCGCCACGCTGGACCGCAACGGCCTGCGCCCCTCGCGGTATTGCATCACCGACGACGACCTCGTCATCATGGGGTCCGAATCCGGCGTGCTGCCGGTGCCGGAGAACAAGATCGTGCGCAAGTGGCGCCTGCAACCCGGCAAGATGTTTCTGATCGATCTGGAACAGGGCCGCATGATCGACGACGAGGAGCTCAAGTCCAACCTCGCCAACAGCAAGCCTTACAAGCAGTGGATCGAGAACCTGCGCATCCGTCTGGACGATGTGAGCCAGCCGGTGGCCGGCGAAGGCGAGAGCACGGTCAAGGGGCAAGTCGCAGAGTCGGCGGCCCTGGGCCTGGAGCACGTGGCGCCCACCCTGCTGGATCGCCAGCAGGCCTTCGGCATGACACAGGAAGACATCAAGTTCCTGATGGCTCCCATGGCGGTGAACGGCGAAGAGGGCATCGGCTCCATGGGCAACGACAGCCCGCTGGCCGTGCTGTCGGACAAGAACAAGCCGCTGTACAACTACTTCAAGCAGCTGTTCGCCCAGGTGACCAACCCGCCGATCGATCCGATCCGCGAAGCCATCGTGATGTCGCTGGTGTCCTTCATCGGTCCCAAGCCGAACCTGCTGGACATCAACCAGATCAACCCGCCCATGCGCCTCGAGGTGAGCCAGCCCGTTCTGGACTTCACCGACATGGCCAAGCTGCGCAATATCGAAACCACCACACAGGGCAAGTTCCGCAGCTACACGCTGGACATCACCTATCCGCTGGTCTGGGGCCGCGAGGGTGTGGAGGCCAAGCTGGCCTCGCTGTGCGCCGAGGCCGTGGACGCCATCAAGGGCGGTCGGAACATCCTGATCGTCAGCGACAGCGCCGTCAGCGCCACCCAGGTGGCCATTCCTGCGCTGCTGGCCTTGTCCGCCATCCACCAGCACCTCGTGCGCGAGGGTCTGCGCACGTCCGCGGGCCTGGTGGTCGAGACCGGCACCGCGCGTGAAGTGCATCACTTCGCCGTGCTGGCCGGCTACGGTGCCGAAGCCGTGCATCCCTACCTGGCCATGGAGACCCTGGTCGCCATGCACAAGGACCTGCCGGGTGATCTGAGCGCCGACAAGGCCATCTACAACTACGTGAAGGCGATCGGCAAGGGCCTGTCCAAGATCATGTCCAAGATGGGCGTGTCGACCTATATGAGCTACTGCGGCGCCCAGCTGTTCGAGGCCATCGGCGTCAACAACGAGACCATCGAGAAATACTTCACCGGCACGCCCAGCCGCGTGGGGGGTATCGGCGTGTTCGAGATGGCTGAAGAAGCGCTGCGCATGCACAAGGCCGCCTACGGCAACGATCCGGTGCTGGCCACGATGCTGGACGCTGGCGGCGAGTACGCCTGGCGCAGCCGCGGCGAAGAGCATATGTGGACGCCCGACGCGATCGCCAAGCTGCAGCACAGCACGCGCGCCAACAACTTCAGCACCTACAAGGAATACGCTCAGATCATCAACGACCAGAGCAAGCGCCACATGACACTGCGCGGCCTGTTCGAGTTCAGGATCGATCCGGCCAAGGCGATTCCGGTCGAGGAAGTCGAGGCGGCCAGCGAGATCGTGAAACGTTTCGCCACCGGCGCCATGTCCCTGGGTTCCATTTCCACCGAGGCGCATGCCACGCTGGCCGTGGCCATGAACCGCATCGGCGGCAAGAGCAACACGGGTGAAGGCGGCGAGGACCCGGCGCGTTACCGTCAGGAACTCAAGGGCATTCCGATCAAGAAGGGCGAGACCCTCAAAAGCGTGATCGGCGAATCGCAAGTGGAAGTCGACCTGCCGCTGCAGGACGGCGACTCCTTGCGTTCCAAGATCAAGCAGGTGGCCTCGGGCCGTTTCGGCGTCACGGCCGAATACCTGTCCAGCTCGGACCAGATCCAGATCAAGATGGCTCAGGGCGCCAAGCCGGGCGAAGGGGGCCAGTTGCCGGGTGGCAAAGTGTCGGACTACATCGGCAAACTGCGTTACTCCGTGCCCGGTGTGGGCCTGATCTCGCCGCCGCCGCACCACGACATCTACTCCATCGAAGACCTCGCCCAGCTGATCCACGACCTGAAGAATGTGGCGCCGCACGCCAGCGTCAGCGTGAAGCTGGTGTCCGAGATCGGTGTGGGCACCATCGCTGCGGGCGTGGCCAAGTGCAAGAGCGACCACGTGGTGATCGCCGGCCATGACGGCGGCACGGGCGCCTCGCCCTGGTCCTCCATCAAGCACGCGGGCAGCCCCTGGGAGATCGGCCTGGCCGAGACCCAGCAGACCCTGGTGCTCAACCGCCTGCGCGGCCGGATCCGCGTGCAGGCCGACGGCCAGATGAAGACCGGCCGTGACGTTGCCATCGGCGCGCTGCTGGGGGCTGATGAGTTCGGCTTCGCCACCGCACCGCTGGTGGTCGAGGGCTGCATCATGATGCGCAAGTGCCACCTGAACACCTGCCCGGTCGGCGTGGCCACGCAGGACCCGGTGCTGCGCAAGAAGTTCTCGGGCAAGCCCGAGCACGTGGTGAACTTCTTCTTCTTCATCGCCGAGGAAGTGCGCCAGATCATGGCCCAGCTGGGCATCCGCAGGTTCGACGACATGATCGGCCGGGCCGACCTGCTGGACATGCGCAAGGGTATCGAGCACTGGAAGGCCCGTGGCCTGGACTTCAGCCGCCTGTTCGCCATGCCCGTCGTGCCGGCTGGCGTGCCCCGCTTCCATGTGGCCGAGCAGGAGCATGGACTGGAGAAGAGCCTGGACCGCGTGCTGATCGAAAAATCCAGGGCCGCCATCGACAAGGGCGAGAAGGTCCAGTTCATGGAAGTGGTGCGCAACGTCAACCGTTCGGTCGGTGCCATGCTCTCGGGCGCGCTGACCAAGGTGCACCCGGAAGGCCTGACGGACGACACCCTGCGCATCCAGCTCGAAGGCACGGGGGGGCAGTCCTTCGGCGCTTTCCTGGCGCGTGGCATCACCCTGTACCTGATCGGTGACGCCAACGACTACACCGGCAAGGGCCTGTCGGGTGGCCGCATCGTGGTGCGACCGAGCATCGATTTCCGTGGTGAGTCCACCCGCAACATCATTGTCGGCAATACCGTGATGTACGGCGCCACCAGCGGCGAGGCCTTCTTCAGCGGCGTGGCCGGCGAGCGTTTTGCCGTGCGCCTCTCGGGCGCCAACGCCGTGGTCGAAGGAACGGGTGACCATGGCTGCGAGTACATGACGGGCGGCACCGTGGCCGTGCTGGGCAAGACCGGTCGCAACTTCGCTGCCGGCATGAGCGGCGGCCTGGCCTACGTCTACGACGAGGACGGCCAGTTCGCCGCGCGCTGCAACACCGCCATGGTGTCGCTGGACAAGGTGCTGTCGGCTGCCGAGCAGGAAAAGAATATCCCGCGCACCATCTGGCACCGTGATCAGACCGACGAAGCCCAACTCAGGAAGTTGCTGGAAGACCACCACCGCTGGACCGGCAGCAAGCGCGCGCGCGAACTGCTGGACCACTGGAACGAGGCCCGTGCCAAGTTCGTCAAGGTCTTCCCCAACGAGTACAAGCGCGCCCTGGGCGAAATCAACGCCAAGAAGGCTGCCGCGGCTCCGGCCAAGACCGCTGCCAGGAAAGAAACCGCTCCGGCGAAGTAAGAAGAAGGACGAAGGAATACATCATGGGTAAAGTCACCGGCTTCATGGAGTACGAGCGTGTCGAGGAGGGTTATGCACCCGTCACGCAGCGCGTCAAGAACTACAAGGAATTCGTGATCGGCCTGAGCGATGAGCAGGCCAGGGTGCAGGGCGCGCGCTGCATGGATTGCGGAACGCCTTTCTGCAACAGCGGTTGCCCGGTCAACAACATCATTCCGGACTTCAACGACCTCGTCTACCAGGGCGACTGGAAGAATGCGATCGAGGTGCTGCATTCCACGAACAACTTCCCGGACTTCACGGGCCGCGTCTGCCCGGCGCCCTGCGAGGCGGCCTGCACCCTGAACATCAATGACGATGCGGTGGGCATCAAGTCCATCGAGCACGCCATCATCGACAAGGCCTGGGAGCAGGGCTGGGTCCAGCCGCAGCCCGCCGCCGTGAAAACCGGCAAACGAGTAGCCGTGGTTGGCTCCGGCCCGGCCGGCATGGCCGCGGCCCAGCAGCTGGCGCGGGCCGGCCATGCCGTGACCGTGTTCGAGAAGAACGACACCATCGGCGGCCTGCTGCGCTTCGGCATTCCGGACTTCAAGTTCGACAAGTCGCACATCGACCGGCGTGTGAAGCAGATGGAAGCGGAGGGCGTTGTGTTCAAGACCAACATCATGGTCGGTGAACTGCCCAAGGACTCCAAGGTCACCAACTGGGCCAAGGAAACGGTCAGCCCCGCGCAGTTGCAGAAAGAGTTCGACGCGGTCGTGCTGGCCGGCGGCGCCGAGCAGTCGCGGGATCTGCCGGTGCCTGGCCGTGAGCTCGATGGCATTCATTTCGCCATGGAGTTCCTGCCGATGCAGAACCGCATCAACGCCGGCGGCAAGATCAAGGACCAGATTCGCGCCGACGGCAAGCACGTCATCGTGATCGGTGGTGGCGACACGGGCTCCGACTGTGTCGGCACCAGCAACCGCCATGGCGCGGCCAGCGTGACCCAGTTCGAGGTGATGCCGCAGCCGCCCGAGGAGGAGAACAAACCCCTGGTCTGGCCCTACTGGCCGCTGAAGCTGCGCACCAGTTCCAGCCATGAAGAAGGCTGTGCGCGCGAGTTTGCTGTCTCCACCAAGGAATTCATCGGCAAGAACGGCAAGGTCACGGGTCTCAAGACCGTGCACGTCGAGTTCAAGGACGGCAAGTTCGTCGAGATCCCCGGCACCGAGAAGGAATACAAGGCCGATCTGGTGCTGCTGGCCATGGGCTTCGTCAGCCCGGTGGCCACGGTCCTGGACGCCTTTGGCGTGGGCAAGGATGGTCGCGGCAATGCCAAGGCCAGCACGGACTTCCAGGGTGGTTACGTCACCAGTACACCCAAGGTCTTTGCCGCTGGCGACATCCGCCGTGGCCAGAGCCTGGTGGTGTGGGCGATTCGGGAAGGCCGCCAGGCTGCCCGGGCCGTCGATGAGTTTCTGATGGGTAGCAGCACCCTTCCGCGCTAGGCGGCCTTCCCGAATCGCCCGATGGGCGCAACAGGAATGGCGGGCTGGCCACCCGCCATGCGCGAGGGCCGTCAGGCTGCGCGTGCGCTTGACGAATTCCTCATGGGGTCCAGCACCCTGCCGCGCTGACCCGGCACTATGCCGTATGATGCAAAAGCCGGAACACGCCGGCTTTTGCATTTTTATGGCTGCATCATCTGATACCTCACTGGTCGAGCTGCGTAACGTCACGTTTGGCTACGGTGACCGTGTCATCCTTGACAAGGTCAGCCTGCGCGTGCCGCGTGGCAAGGTCACCGCGTTGATGGGCGCTTCCGGTGGTGGCAAGACCACCGTGCTGCGCCTGATCGGCGGGCAGAACCGGGCCCAGCAGGGCGAGGTGCTGTTCGATGGCGATGACGTGACCCGCATGGACCCGCAGCAGCTTTACCAGGCGCGACGCCGCATGGGCATGCTGTTCCAGTTCGGCGCCCTGTTTGCCGATCTCAATGTCTTCGAAAACGTGGCTTTCCCCCTGCGCGAGCACACCGACCTGACCGAAGAGCTGGTGCGTGATGTCGTCCTGATGAAACTCAATGCCGTGGGCCTGCGCGGTGCGCGCGACCTGATGCCCAGCGAGGTGTCCGGCGGCATGGCGCGCCGCGTGGCATTGGCCCGCTCCATCGTGCTCGACCCCGAACTGGTCATGTACGACGAACCCTTCGCCGGACTCGACCCGATTTCGCTGGGCACCGCGGCTCAGCTCATCCGTCGCCTCAACGACAGTCTGGGCATTACCAGCATCGTCGTCTCGCACGACCTGGAGGAGACTTTCCAGATCGCCGACCAGGTGGTGATCCTGGCCAACGGCGGGATTGCGGCCCAGGGCACGCCGGAGGAAGTCAAGCGTTCCACCGACCCCCTGGTGCAGCAGTTCGTGCAGGCCCAGGCCGAAGGACCGGTGCATTTCCATTACCCCGGCCCCGGCATCGAGCAGGATTTCGCAGGGGAGTTGCCATGAGCTGGTGGCGCCCCTCCGACGTGGGCTACGCCGTGCGCCGCAAGCTGGCGAACATCGGTTACGCCACGCAACTCTTCCTGCGCCTGATGCGGCTCGCCGGCGCGACTTTCAAGCGCTTTGGCCTGGTGCGCGACCAGATCCACTTCCTGGGCAA
>JAGWTL010000392.1 GCA_028869035.1 Burkholderiales bacterium
GTGCGCCTGGCCGATACCGACCTCATCATCGAAGTCGAGCAGGACTACACCCTGCGCGCCGGCGGCTACGGCGAGGAAGTGAAGTTCGGCGGCGGTAAGACCATACGCGACGGCATGGCGCAGAGCCAGCGCACGCGCGATGGAAAAGGAACCGGCCCCGAGGCCGGGGGCGCCATGGACACGGTGCTGACCAACGCGCTCATCATCGACCACTGGGGCATCGTCAAGGCCGACATCGGTCTGAAAGACGGACGCATCGCCGTCATCGGCAAGGCCGGCAATCCCGACACGCAGCCCGGCGTGGACGTCATCATCGGCCCGGGCACCGAGATCATCAGCTGCGAAGGCAATATCGTCACGGCCGGCGGCATCGACAGCCACATCCACTTCATCGCGCCGCAGCAGATCGAAGAAGCGCTGTGCTCGGGCGTGACCACCATGCTCGGCGGCGGCACCGGCCCGGCCACCGGCACCCTGGCCACCACCTGCACGCCCGGCCCCTGGAACATCGAGCGCATGCTGCAGGCGGCCGACGCCTTCCCCATGAACCTGGGTTTCCTGGGCAAGGGCAACGCCAGCCTGCCGGGCGCGCTGCACGAGCAGATCGACGCCGGCGTCATCGGCCTCAAGCTGCACGAGGACTGGGGCACCACGCCCTCGGCCATCGACAACTGCCTCAACGTGGCCGAGGCCACCGACACGCAGGTGGCCATCCACTCCGACACGCTGAACGAATCGGGTTTCGTCGAGAACACCATCGCGGCCGTGAACGGCCGCGGCATCTGCGCCTTCCACACCGAAGGCGCGGGCGGCGGCCACGCGCCCGACATCCTGAAGGTGGTGGGCCAGGCCAACTTCCTGCCCAGCTCGACCAACCCCACCATGCCCTACACGGTGAACACGCTGGACGAGCACGTGGACATGCTCATGGTCTGCCACCACCTGGACCCGGCGATCGCTGAGGACCTGGCCTTCGCCGAAAGCCGCATTCGCAAGGAGACCATTGCGGCCGAGGACATCCTGCACGACCTGGGCGCCATCAGCATGATGAGCAGCGACAGCCAGGCCATGGGCCGCGTGGGCGAAGTCATCATCCGCACCTGGCAGACGGCCGACAAGATGAAACGCCAGCGCGGCCGGCTGGAGGAAGACGGCGGCCGCAACGACAACTTCCGCGTCAAGCGCTACATCGCCAAGTACACCATCAACCCGGCCATCGCCCACGGCATCAGCCACGAGGTGGGCAGCATCGCCCCGGGCAAGTGGGCCGATCTGGTGATCTGGAAACCGGCCTTCTTCGGCGTCAAGCCCGCGCTCATCCTCAAGGGCGGCTTCATCGCCTTCGCGGCCATGGGCGACCCCAACGCCAGCATCCCCACGCCCCAGCCCGTGCACTACCGGCCCATGTTCGGCGCCTACGGCGGCGCGCTGCGCCAGACCTCGCTGACCTTCGTCTCGCAGGCGGCCCTGGCCGCTGGTGTGGGCCAGCGCTACGGCCTGGCCAAGCAACTGGCCGCGGTGAAGAACATCCGCGGCGTGAGCAAGCGCCACATGGTCCACAACCACTACGTGCCGACCATGGAAGTGGATGCCCAGACCTACCAGGTGCGCGCCGACGGCCAGCTGCTGACCTGCGAGCCGGCCACCAGCCTGCCCATGGCGCAGCGTTATTTCCTGTTCTGAGGTCGAGGCATGGCCTGGCTCAACGCATTTGGATATGGGCTCGCAACCATGCGGCGAACGATGTTTCATCCATTTCGCTTGCGGCGACACTCAGCACCGCCAGCGTTGGTTTCTCCTCGGGATACGCTGAATAGGCCCGTTCGCGTTGAGCCAGTCGAAACGCCCTCTTTGCGAATCAACAGTCTGCTCAGGACTTCGACAAGCTCAGTCCGAACGGAGGGACTTGCTCTGCCTTGCCCTAGGGCGACCGCAAGTAATCGCACTTGCCGCCGCCATGCTCGACCTGTTCCATTTCTTTGCGTCGTAGCGCCTTGCGACTCACCCGACATCAGGGTCGCGTTTGGCCAGTTGGCGGAAGGTATCGCGGTACTCGCGCATATGCTCGCGCCCCGCCTGCAGTTGCGTTTCGAAATCCGGATCGTAGGGGGTCAAGGTGATGCCGTGCGTCGAATCGACGACCCAGAGCGTGTCACCCTTCTCCACCCTCAAGCGCGCCAGTACTTCCTTAGGCAGGATGACGCCCACGCCGTCGCCAATTTCCCTGAGTTTGAGTGTGGTCATGGTATGACTCAGTCGTTACGCCGTTCGTGACACTAACATTCCTACCTCACCCATGCAAGCCAC
>JAGWTL010000393.1 GCA_028869035.1 Burkholderiales bacterium
CCACGTGGAGCAACGTTCGTCTGCTTGCAGCTGCAAGCAGACCAAGTGCTGCAAAACTTGGCGACCCTACGGGGATTCGAACCCCGGTACTCACCGTGAAAGGGTGATGTCCTAGGCCTCTAGACGATAGGGTCATAACCTGGACTGTTTCCGACTCGACGTGAAATTGGTGGAGGTAAACGGGATCGAACCGATGACCTCTTGCATGCCATGCAAGCGCTCTCCCAGCTGAGCTATACCCCCATTTCGCTTCGATGATTTTTCAAGACCATCGCGTCGAGCCTCAAATTATAAGCTGAAATTCAGGCCCTTTGCAAACGGGCCTGAACTTTTTCGCGGGGCAACAGCTCCAGCACGGCGTCCAGCGAGGGCGTCTGGGGCGTGCCCAGCACCAGCACGCGCACCGGCACGGCCAGCTGCGGCATTTTGAGGCCGGCCGCGGTCAGCACTTCCTTGATGGCCGCAGCAATGCTGGCCTTGTCCCAGGCACAGGCGGCCAGCTTGTCCTTGAGCTGCACCAACGCCGGCTTCACCGCATCCGTCACGTGCTGGTTGAGGTCTTCGGCCTTCGGGCTCACGTCGCCATAGAAAGCCTGGGCCCAGTCGGCCAGCACGACGGTGGTGTCGCAGCGGTCCTTGAACAGGCCGCAGATGCGCGGCAGGCGTTCGTCGGCGGTGATGCCGCGCTTCTTCAACTGCTCGGCCACCAGCGGCGCCAGGGTGTCGTCGGCCATGGCCTTCATATGCTGGGCGTTGACCCAGCGCAGCTTCGCCTCGTCGAACTGCGCAGCGCTGCGGCCCAGGTGATCCAGGTCGAACCATTCCAGGAACTGCGCGCGGCTGAAGATTTCGTCGTCGCCGTGGCTCCAGCCCAGACGCGCCAGGTAATTCACCATGGCATCGGGCAGATAGCCTTCGTCACGGTATTGGGTGACGGGCTTCGCGCCGCTGCGCTTGCTCATCTTCTCGCCCTGCTCGTTGAGCACGGTGGGCAGGTGGGCGTAGACGGGCGGTTCCTTGCCCAGCGCCTTGAAGATGTTGATCTGGCGCGGCGTGTTGTTCACGTGGTCGTCGCCGCGGATCACGTGCGTGATGGCCATGTCGATGTCGTCCACCACCACGCAGAAGTTGTAGGTGGGCGTGCCGTCGGGACGCGCGATCACCAGGTCGTCAAGTTCCTCGTTGCTGATCTCGATGCGGCCCTTGACCTTGTCCTCCCAGACCACGGCGCCACCCTGCGGGTTCTTGAAGCGCAGCACGGGTTTCACGCCGACGGGCACCGGCGGCAGGGCCTTGCCGGATTCGGGGCGCCAGGTGCCGTCATAACGCGGCTTGAGCTTGGCGGCCATCTGGCGCTCGCGCAGGGCATCGAGATCTTCCACGCTCATGTAACAGGGATAGACATGACCGGCGGCTTGCAGTTCGGCCAGCACGGCCTTGTAGCGCGCCATGCGCTGCATCTGATAGAACGGGCCTTCGTCGTAGCTCAGGCCCAGCCAGGCCATGCCTTCGATGATGACGTCCACGGCGGCCTGGGTAGAGCGGTCCAGGTCCGTGTCCTCGATGCGCAGGATGAAGTCACCGCCCTGGGCCCGTGCAAAGGCCCAGGGGTAGAGGGCCGAGCGGATGTTGCCGAGGTGGATAAAGCCCGTCGGCGACGGGGCAAAGCGGGTGCGTACGCGTTGAGTCACGGAATCAATTCACAAAAATCAGGACAGGGTATCGAGGCCGCGCAGCAAATCGTCCTGCACGTCCTGCGGGTGCTCCAGGCCCACCGCCACGCGGATCAAGCCCTGGCCTATGCCGGCCGCCTGGCGCTGGGCCTCGGACAGCTTGCCGTGCGAGGTGCTGGCCGGGTGGGTGAGCAGGGTCTTGGTATCGCCCAGATTGGTGCAAAGCGAGAGGGTCTGCAGCGAATCCAGCACATGGAAGGCGCGTGTGCGAGCCTGCTCGGGACCGCCGGCCTTGACCTCGAAGGACAGCACCGCACCGCCGGCAGACATCTGCTTCATGGACAGAGCGTGCTGCGGATGCGAGGCCAGGCCCGGGTAATAGACGCGACCCACGGACGGATGTTGCTCAAGCCAGACGGCCAACTCATGCGCGAGCGCACTCTGGGCACGCATGCGCAGGTCCAGCGTTTCCATGCCCTTGAGCACGACCCAAGCATTAAAGGGCGAGAGCACCATGCCACTGTTCTTCTGCACGGGCAGGAATTTCTCGATCACCAGCTTCTCACTCGCGCAGAGAGCGCCCGCCATCACGCGGCCCTGCCCGTCGAGGTACTTGGTGCCCGAGTGCA
>JAGWTL010000394.1 GCA_028869035.1 Burkholderiales bacterium
TGCCCTTCCGGCGGACCTGAGCCTCCGGGAATTCATGACTGGACGCCGGCCTCGGGCCGGCGTATTCTTTTTTGCAGCCGTTGGGTTGACGGGCGGGTTTTTTGATGCAAAATAGCACGACCGTTCGTTTTATTTTCCAACCATGGCTGTCGTTCCCCTGGCCCCCAAGACTCCGCGCACCGGCGCCCGCTCTGCGGCGCACGAGGGGCGCGCCCTGCACAAGGGCCAGCAGACCAAGCTGGCCATCATCGATGCCGCGCTCGGCCTGGCCACCCAGATCGGCCTGGAGGGCCTGAGCATCGGCGTGCTGGCCGAGGTGACCGGCATGAGCAAGTCGGGCGTCTTCGCCCATTTCGGCTCGCGCGAGGAACTGCAGATCTCGGTCATCCGCGAGTATTTCGGCCGCTTCGAGCAGGAAATCTTCTACCCCGCGCTGCACGAGCCGCGCGGCCTGCCTCGCCTGCAGGCCCTGTTTTCCAACTGGATGAAACGTGTGACCGTGGAAATCCAGTCCGGCTGCATTTTCATCAGCGGCGCCGTCGACTTCGACGACCGGCCCGGCCCCGTGCGCGACGCCCTGGCCAGTTCTGTCAAGACCTGGCTGGCTGCGGTGCAGCGCGCCGTGGTGCAGGCCAAGGAAGAGGGGCAGCTGGTCCCCGATGCCGATGCGAGCCAGATCGGTTTCGAGATCCACGCCCTGATCCTGGCCGTGCACTACGAGGCCCGCTTTCTCAAGGCCCCCGGATCGCTCGAACGCGCCAACAAGGCCTTCAAGCAGATCCTGGCCCGTTATGGCGCCGCCGGCCCGGCTGTCAAGACCGTGGCACCCAAGGCTGCCAACGTCAAGCCCCTACGCAAATCCACCACCAGATCAGTCACCCCATCCAAACAGGAGTAAGGCCCATGCCCAGCTACAACCCGCCCCTGCGCGACATGCAGTTCGTGATGCACGAAGTGCTCAATGTCACCGATGCGCTGAAAGAAATCCCGCGTCACGCCGACACCGATGCCGACACCATCAACGCGGTGCTCGAAGAAGGCGGCAAGTTCGCCGCCAACGTGATCTTCCCGCTCAACATCAGCGGCGATGCCGAAGGCTGCAAGCTGGACAAGACCACGCACGAGGTCCAGGCGCCCAAGGGCTTCAAGGAAGCCTATGCGCAGTACGTGGAAGGCGGCTGGGCCGCGCTGAGCTGCGACCCGGACTACGGCGGTCAGGGCCTGCCCTTTGTGCTGAACCAGTGCATCTACGAGATGATGAACTCGGCCAATCAGGCCTGGACCATGTACCCCGGCCTTTCGCACGGCGCCTACGAGGCTCTGCACGCCCACGGCACCGACGAGCAGAAGAAGCTCTACCTGCCCAAGCTGGTCAGCGGCGAATGGACCGGCACCATGTGCCTGACCGAACCCCATTGCGGCACCGATCTGGGCCTGCTGCGCAGCAAGGCCGAGCCCCAGGCCGACGGCAGCTACAAGCTCAACGGCGCCAAGATCTTCATCAGCGCCGGTGAGCATGACCTGGCCGAGAACATCGTGCACCTGGTGCTGGCCCGCCTGCCCGACGCGCCCAAGGGCAGCAAGGGCATCAGCCTGTTTGCCGTGCCCAAGTACAACGTCAAGGCCGACGGCTCCCTGGGTACGCGCAACGGCATCTACTGCGGCGGCCTGGAGCACAAGATGGGTATCCACGCCAACTCCACCTGCCAGATGATCCTGGAAAACGCGGTCGGCACCCTGGTGGGCCAGCCCAACAAGGGCCTGCAGGCCATGTTCGTGATGATGAACGCCGCCCGCCTGGGCGTGGGCAACCAGTCCCTGGGCCTGACCGAAGTGGCCTACCAGAACGCCGTGACCTACGCCAAGGACCGCATCCAGATGCGTTCGCTGTCGGGCGTGAAGGCCCCGGACAAGGCCGCCGACCCCATCATCGTGCACCCCGACGTGCGCAAGATGCTGCTGACCGCCCGCGCCTACGCCGAAGGCGGCCGCGCCATGGCCTGCTTCTGCGCCGTGCTGCTCGACAAGGAGCTGAACCACCCCGACGAAAAGGTGCGCAAGGACTCGGCCGAGCTGGTCGCGCTGCTGACCCCCATCGTCAAGGCCTTCATCACCGACAACGCCTGGACCTCCACCACCGCCTGCCAGCAGGTGTTCGGCGGCCACGGTTACATCAAGGAATGGGGCATGGAGCAGTACGTGCGCGATGCCCGCATCAACATGATCTATGAAGGCACCAACACCATCCAGTCGCTGGACCTGCTGGGCCGCAAGATCCTGGGCAACAACGGCGC
>JAGWTL010000395.1 GCA_028869035.1 Burkholderiales bacterium
AGCGGCTCAGACGCGGTGGCTGGCGATGTGCGCCGCCAGGCTGCGCAGGGAACTGAAGATGGTGGCGTTGTCGGGATCGTCCGAGCGCATCTGGAAGCCGTATTGCTTGGAAACGGCCAGGGCGATCTCCAGCACGTCGATCGAGTCCAGGCCCAGGCCGTCGCCGTACAGAGGGTCCAGCGGGGCGATCTGTTCGGGGGTGACTTCGAGGTTCAAGGCCGTGACGATGAACCGGGCAATCTCGCGTTCGAATTCGGTCTGGGTGTCGGTGGTGCTCATGAGATGGCGTGTGACAGGCAGGGGAGTGGGCAGAGCCACATGGGGTGCTGCGGGACAGCCCGTCATTCTACCGGTCCGCCTGAGATAATCAGGGCATGTCCGACCCCCAGTCCGCTGCCTTCGGGCGCTGGCGCCTGTCGGTCGCGCCCATGATCGACTGGACCGACCGCCATTGCCGCTACTTTCACCGCCTGCTGAGCCGCCACACGCGGCTCTACACCGAGATGATCACCACCGGTGCGTTGCTGCATGGGGATGTCGCGCGCCACCTGCGTTTCAATGCCGAGGAGCACCCGGTGGCCCTGCAGCTGGGCGGCAGCGAACCGGCCGATCTGGCCCGCTGCGCGAAGCTGGGCGAGCAGTGGGGCTACGACGAGATCAACCTGAACTGCGGCTGCCCCAGCGAGCGCGTGCAACGCGGCGCCTTCGGGGCCTGCCTGATGGCCGAACCGAAGCTGGTGGCCGAGGGGGTGAAGGCCATGGTGGACGCCGTGTCCGTGCCCGTCACGGTGAAACACCGCATCGGCATCGACCGGACCGAGAGCTACGACTTCGTGCGCGACTTCGTCGGCACGGTGGCCGAGGCCGGCTGCGCCACCTTCATCGTGCATGCACGCAACGCCTGGCTGCAGGGTCTGTCGCCGAAGGAAAACCGCGAGATCCCGCCGCTGCGCTACGAGCTGGTGCACCGGCTCAAGCACGACTTCCCGCAGCTCAGTATCGTGATCAACGGCGGTCTCACCACGGACGAACAGGTGTCGCGCGAGCTGCGCCTGCTCGACGGCGTGATGATCGGGCGCGAGGCCTACCACAACCCCTGGCGGTTGGTCTCCTGGGACGAGCAGTATTTCGGTGCATCACCTACGACGTTGACGCGTGAGACGGTGGAGCAGCGGATGGTGGACTACATGCAACGCGCCGCGGCCGAGGACGGCTGCCCCTGGTACGCAATTGCACGCCACATGCTGGGCCTGCGCCACGGCCTGCCCGGGGCGCGACGCTGGCGCCAGGTCTGGAGCGACCACAAGCTCAAGCCGCTCGATCCGCGCGAAGTGATGGTGCTGGCGCACCAGGGGCCACCGGCGTAACGCCTGCCGGGCGCTTGCCGGCAGGGGTGTGGCGGGTTCAGTGCAGGCCGCTCTTGCGGCGGCCCATATAACCTTCAAATTCTGCAGCCGCCATCGGGCGAGCGAAGTGGTAACCCTGGGCTTCGTCGCAGCCGAAGTTTCGCAACTGCTGCAGCAGGTCCGGTGTTTCCACGCCCTCGGCGAGGGTGAGCAGGTCCAGACTGTGCGCCATCTGGATGATGGCGCGTACGATGGCCGCATCGCCCGGGTCGCTGGCGAGGTCGCGGATGAAGCTCTGGTCGATCTTGAGCTTGTCGATGTCGAAGCGCTTCAGGTAGGACAGGCTGGAGTAGCCGGTGCCGAAGTCGTCGATGGCCAGTTTCACACCCAGTTGCTTGAGGCGCCGGACCGTGGTCATGACCTGCTCGACGTCTTGGATCAGGATGGATTCGGTCAGTTCGAGTTCCAGCCGCGCAGGATCCAGGCCCGTGCCGGCCAGCGCCTGCACCACGGTGTCCTCGACGCTGCCGCGCTGGAACTGCACGGCCGAGAGGTTGACCGCCATCATCATGGCGGGCAAGCCAGCGCGATGCCAGGCCTGGGCCTGGCGGCAGGCTTCCTGGATCACCCAGACGCCGATGGGCACGATCAGGCCGCTGTCTTCGGCCACCGGCACGAAGCGAGCGGGGTGTACCAGGCCGAACTCTGGGTGCTGCCAGCGCAGCAGCGCCTCGACGCCGATGACCCGGCCGCTGCCCAGCTCGATCTGCGGCTGGTAATGCAGCACGAACTCGCCGCGTTCCAGCGCGCGGCGCAGGCCGCTGCGCATCAGCAGGTGTTCCACGGCCTCCTCGTCCATGGCTTCGTCGAAGAAGCGATAGGTGTTGCGGCCAGCCTCCTTGGCGCGGTACATGGCCATGTCGGCCTTCTTGCGCAGGATGTCGAAG
>JAGWTL010000396.1 GCA_028869035.1 Burkholderiales bacterium
GCCTTGATGCGGGGATAGGTGCCGCAGCGGCAGATGTTGCCGCTCATGGCGGCGTCGATGTCCGCATCGCTGGGGTTCTTGTTCTTGGACAGCAGGGCGGCCGCGCTCATGAGCTGGCCAGACTGGCAGTAGCCGCACTGCGGCACATCGTGCCTGATCCATGCCCTCTGCAGCGGATGGCTGTTGTTCTTCGAGAGGCTTTCCACCGTGGCCACCTTCTTGCCGGCCACCGAAGCCACTGGCGTCTGACAGGAGCGCACCGGCTGGCCGTTGACATGCACGGTACAGGCCCCACACAGGGCTGCGCCGCAACCGAACTTGGTGCCGCTCAGGCCCAGTTCATCGCGGATCACCCACAGCAGGGGGGTATCGGGCTCGGACTGGGCGGTGACCGCCTTGCCGTTGACGTTCATCTGGGTACTCATGTCAGGGACTCCTCTGGATATGAGCCGAACTGGGAAGGCCGGCCGTGTTGGAAATGCGTATTCCAGCGTAGTCACTCCCTCAGACGTCAACATGCGGGTAAGCCCTAGGCCAGCGCAGGATAGTTGCAATTTGCGACAGCGCCAGGCCGCCGCGGCGCTCCTGCCTATACTCCGGCCATGTCTTCGATTGCCGACCTCCGCAAAAGCTACGAACGCGCCGAACTCAGCGAGGACGCCTCGCACGCCGATCCGCTGCAGCAGTTCGACCAGTGGTTGCAGGAAGCCATCCGCTCGGAGGTTCCCGAACCCAATGCCATGACCCTGGCCACCGCGGGCAGCGACCTGCGGCCGTCCACGCGTGTGGTGCTGATCAAGGGCTATGACGCGCGCGGCATCGTCTGGTACACCAACTACGACAGCCGCAAGGGCCGCGAACTGGCCGGCAATCCCTATGCCGCCCTGCAGTTCCACTGGGTCGAGCTCGAACGTGTGGTGCGCATCGAAGGCCGGGTGGAACAGGTCAGCGCCGAGGACAGCGACGCCTATTTCAACAGCCGCCCGCTCGATTCGCGCATCGGCGCCTGGGCCAGCCCGCAGAGCCAGGTCATCAGCGGCCGCGGTGTGCTGGTGGCCAATGCCGCGAAGTACGGCGCGAAATTCCTGCTGCAGCCGCCGCGCCCGCCCCACTGGGGCGGCTACCGCCTGGCGCCCGACCGTTGGGAATTCTGGCAGGGCCGGCCCAGCCGGCTGCACGACCGGCTGCGCTACACCCTTGCCGGACAGGACAGCTGGACACGCGAGCGTCTGGCGCCCTGAGCCTTACAAAAGCCCCGCCGCGTACATCACCAGCGGCAGGGTCAGCAGGGCCACGGCGTTGGAGACGATGACACTCGCCGTCACCAGCTCCTCCGCCACCGCATAACGCTGCGAAAACAGGAAGACGTTGGCCCCCATGGGCAGGGCCGCCGTCACCACCATGACCACCAGGGGCAGGCCCGAGAGGCCCATGAGCAGGCCCAGTCCCGCTACCAGGGCCGGCATCAGCAGGTTCTTCACCAGGGTCAGGCCCAGCGCCCCGCGCAGATGCGGACCCACGGTGGTGCCGGCCAGCGTCACGCCCACCAGCAAGAGGGCCAGGGGACCGAAGGCATTGCCCAGCCACTGCAGGGGCCGGTCCACCACCTCGGGGATGGCCCAGCCGGTCTGCGCAAACAACAGGCCCGCAATGATGGGCAGGGGCACCGGGTGAATGACGGCGTTGCGCACCGCACTCAGCACGGTGCGCCACATGGCACTCGGCCGGGCCACGGCGGCCTCGCGCGCCACCGCCAGTTCCAGGATCACGGTGCCGGCGGTCAGCAGCACCACGGCATGCAGGGACAGGAGCGCCAGCAGAACCACCAGCCCCGCCTCGCCATAGGCCAGGCCGATGAAGGCAATGCCGATCATCACCGTGTTGCTGAAGGTGGAAGCCAGGGCCAGCACGGCGGCACGGCGGTTGAGGCCCTGCCACAGCAGGTTCACGCCGAAGAGTATGAACACCGCCACAAAGTAGGTCGCCAGCGGCAACAGCTCCAGCTGCCGCACATCCACCTTGCCCATGGTGCGGAACATCAGGGCTGGCGTCAGCACCAGGAAAACCAGATTGGAAAGATCCTTGACCGAGTCAGCGCGCATCCAGCGCAGGCGACCGGCCACATAGCCCAGGGCCACCAGCAACACGACGGGCACCAGGGCGGAGAAGACGGGGTGGTTCATGGTGCCTATGCTATTGAGGCTTTCATAAATCATGACAAGCACCTCACATCCGCTCGCCCTGAGCCTGTCGAAGGGCTTCGACAGGCTCAGCCTGAACGGCAGGTGTCATG
>JAGWTL010000397.1 GCA_028869035.1 Burkholderiales bacterium
CTTCGGACACGAAGCCGGACGAATCCAGCAGCAGGGCTTCGTCGTAACCGTCGTCCGTGGCTTCCATATTGGCCAGGATGGAGTTGGTGTAGTTGCTCACCGCCTTGGCCTGCGTCATGGTGATGTTGACGTGGTGGCGGGTGTAGCTGGAGGTCTTGACGCGGATGCCGCGCTTCAGCCCCTCTTCACCCAGATAGGCGCCCCAGGCCCAGGCCGCGACCATCAGGTGGATGGTGTTGCCCTTCGGGGAAACGCCCAGCTTCTTGTCGCCGATCCAGGTCAGCGGGCGCAGGTAGCAGCTCTCCAGCTTGTTGGCACGCACCACTTCTTTCTGCGCTTCGTTGACTTGCTCCATGGTGAAGGGGAGCTTCATGCGCAGGATCTTGGCACTGTTGAACAGGCGCTCGGTGTGCTCCTGCAGACGGAAGATGGCCGTGCCGTTGACGGTGTTGTAGGCCCGTACCCCCTCGAATGCCCCGCAGCCGTAATGCAGGGTATGGGTCAGCACGTGGACCTTGGCGTCACGCCATTCCACCAGCTTGCCGTCCATCCAGATTTTTCCGTCGCGGTCGGACATCGAGGTCGGTAGGGGGCTCATTCGTTCTTTCCTAAGTAGGGATGCCCGTGCAAACGGGCGCAAAACCCTGATTTTACGGGGCCGGCGGCAGGCCCGGCATGGTGGTCACGCCGGGGTCGGCCGCCTCCGGGCGGCGGAAGTCCCAGCGCACGAGTTTGCCGGCCTGGAATTCGCAAGTCACCGAGGCGTCGGAGGGGTCGGCCCAGCGGAACATCTCGGGTTGGCTGTCGGGCGGGCTCTGCGGGTTGCCCAGGGAACGGGTCATGGCCACCACGTGCATGAGCGTCATGCCGGGCTTGAGTTTGGCCTGCAGCATCACGGCGCTGCCCACATAACCCAGGGGGCTGTCCGCCGCGCGCTTGAGGATGTGCATGAGGCGGGTGAAGTGCAGCATCAGCCACAGCATGAGGGCGCCCACGGCCAAGGCCACGCCGGCCCAGCCCCCGAAGCGGTAGCCGGCCACGACCAGCGCCACAGCGCCCAGGGGAAGCAGGATTTTCTGTATTTGCATGCCCCGATTGTCTCAGAGCATGTCCAGCGCCGAAGGCCCGGTGGGCGGCGCGAACAGGCGGTCGAGTTCGGCCAGCTGGGCCGGATCCAGCGTCATGTCAGCTGCCGCCGCGTTCTCGCGCACGCGCGCCAGATGGGCCGACTTCGGGATGGCGATCACGCCCTCCTGCGCCAGCAGCCAGGCCAGGGCCGCCTGCGCCGCTGTCATGCCGTGGCGACGGGCGAAATCCTGCAGTCCCTTGTGGCGCGACAGACGCCCCTGCTCGATCGGCGAGTAGGCCATGGTGGCCGCGCCCTGCTGGCGCAGCCAGGGCAGCAAACCCCATTCGATGCCGCGGCGGCCCAGGTTGTAGAGCAGCTGGTTCGCCGCGCAGGCCGCACCCCCGGGAACGCCCCGGAGTTCCTGCATGTCGGCCAGGTCCAGATTGCTCACGCCCCAGTGGCGGATCTTGCCGGCGCGCTGCAGGGCCTCAAAAGCTTCCACGGTCTCGGCCAGGGGACAGGAACCACGCCAGTGCAGAAGATAGAGATCGATACGGTCGGTCTTGAGGCGCTTGAGGCTGCGCTCGCAGGCCGCGAGGGTCCCTTGCCGCGAGGCGTTGTGCGGATAGACCTTGCTGACGAGAAAAGCCTGATTACGCCGACCCACCAGCGCCTCGCCCACCACCTGTTCGGCGCCACCCTCGGCGTACATCTCCGCAGTGTCGATCAGGGTCAGGCCCAGGTCCAGGCCCAGCTGCAGCGCGGCCACTTCCTCCTTGCGCGCGCTGCGGTTCTCACCCATGTACCAGGTGCCCTGGCCCAAGGCCGGCACCGGCTCGCCCGAGGACAGGCGCACCTGTTTCATGCGGCGAACCTGCCGGCGATGAAGTCGGTCACCTGCTGATCCTCGGCCGAGGTCAAGCCGCTGACGCCGATGGCGCCGCACAACACACCTGCCTTGTCCTTCAAGGGGGAACCGCCGGGCAAGGCCGTGAGTAACGGGTCGCAGAAGTAGCCGATTTCTATGTTCTCGCGATGCAGCCGCTCCAGCACCGCCTGGGTGGTGACCCCCATACGCGCAGCGCTGTAGCCCTTGCCCTGCGATATGGCCACACTGCGCACCGGTGCGCCTTCCATGCGCACAAAGGCCAGCAGCAGGCCCGTGGCGTCGCAGACCGAGACGCAGACCGGTTTCTTGAA
>JAGWTL010000398.1 GCA_028869035.1 Burkholderiales bacterium
GGCGTCGAAGGCAGCCTTCTCGTAGGCCGCAGCCTGCTGCGGGATCATGCCGGCGGAGGCCAGCAGGCCCGCCACCACGGCGCTTTGTTTCAGTGTCTCGCGACGAGTTTGCATGTGATGCTCCTTGAATAAGTACATGCTAATAAAAAAATCTATCCTGCCCTATTGGTACTTGTACTTAAAGCTCTATTTTCCCGCGCCGGCAGCCAGCCAGGCACCCAGGGTCTTTGCTTCGCTTTCGCTCAGTGTCTGCGCCGGCATGGGAATGGGGCCCCAGACACCCGAGCCGCCATTTTTGATCTTGCCGGCGAGATAGTCCGCCTTGCCGGCGTGCTTTCTGGCGATTTCCGCAAAGCTCGGACCGACCAGCTTCCTGTCCATGGCGTGACAGGCCGTGCAACTGTACTTGGACAGCAGAGCCTGGGCCGCCTTGCCGTCGCCGCCGCTGGCGGCAGGAGCAGTTTCAGCCTTCGGCTTGACGGCGGGCGCCGGCTTGGCCGCCGGGGGCGCCGCTGCCGGCGCGGCTTGACCCGCCTTGCGCTCGGGTTGCGTTGTGTCGGCGCCATGCTGGGCACCCACCAGGCGGTTCTGCTCGGCCAGATTGCCGTGGGCATTGCGTGCGTAGTCCGGCAGGAAGGAGGCCACCTTGGGCTCCGGCGTGCAATCCTTCATGCAGGCCACGTTGCTGGTGTCGGCCTTCTTGACCTTGCTGAACTCCGGGCCCGGCCACATGGCGTGCTCGGTTGTCATGCCGTTGCGGTTGGGCATGCGGGCCTGCACGTCGCGGATGTTCTTGTCCGAGAGCACGAAGTTGTCGGGCACGATGCCGCCCAGGTTCAGCAGGAAGGCCGTCACGGCGTACACCTCATCGGTGCTCAGCGACTTGGGCGCATTCCAGGGCATGGCGCGGTTGATGTAGTCCCACAGCGTCGAGACGGTGGGCACCTTCATCAAGGTGGTTCGACCCGGGAAAGAAGAGTCGGTCAGCTTGGCCACGCGGCCGGTCTTGATGTCCTCTGCCGTGGTGCCACCCACCAGCGGACTGAACACTTCGCCGGACTCGCCGAAGATGCCGTGGCAATGGGCGCACTTGCCTTCCCACACGTCCTGGCCCTTGGCCACGCTGCCGGAACCGGCGGGCAGACCCTTGAAGTCGGGACGCACGTCGATGTCCCAGGCCGCCACTTCCTTGGGCGTGGCATCACGGCCCACACCCGGGTACTTGGCCGACTGGGCAACTGCGATTCCGGCCACCGCCAGGAGGGCGGCCGTCAGAACTGCATTACGAAACCTGGACATTTTTCACCTCGCCGCTTTCCTGCACCAGCCACGACTGGATGGCGTTGTTGTGGTAAATCGAACGCGTACCACGCACGGCACGCAGCTGTTTGTAGGTGGGCTGCACATAGCCCGTCTCGTCGGTCGCACGGCTCTGGATGATGGCCGGCTTGCCGTCCCAGACCCAGTCGATGTTGAAGCGCGTCAGCGCCTTGGACAGCACCGGGTTCTCCAGACGCGCACGGCGCCAGTTGCGGCCACCATCGAGCGACACGTCGACCTGCTTGACCTTGCCGCGACCCGACCAGGCCAGACCGGAGACGTTGTAGAAACCCTTGTCCAGCAGCACCTGGCCGCCAGAAGGTGTGGTCACCACACTCTTGCACTCCTGGATGCTGGTGTACTGGCGGTGCAATCCGCTGGGCTGCAGGTCGATGTAATGCACCGCCTCATCCTTGGCTGCGTAAGGCATGTCACCCACCTCGATGCGACGCAGGTACTTGACCCAGCTCACACCCTGCACACCCGGCACCACCAGACGCAGCGGGTAACCCTGCTCGGGGCGCAGCATCTCGCCGTTCTGGCCGTAGGCCACGATCACTTCGCCCGAGGTGATCAGTTCCATGGGAATGGTGCGGGTCATGGATGAGCCGTCGGCACCTTCGGCCAGCACGAACTTTCCCTTTTTCAGGTCGGCGCCGGCCAGCTCCAGCAGGGTGATCAGCGGCACGCCCGTGAACTCGCTGCAGGACACCATGCCGTGCGTGTACTGCACGGTGGGCACCGCCACGTTGCCCCATTCGACGGCCGTGTTCGCGCCGCACTCGATGAAGTGGAAACGCGAGACCGCCGGCAGGCGCATGATCTCGTCCATGGTGAAGACCTTGGCGGCCTTGACCATGCCATTGACCATCAGGCGATGCTTGGACGGATCGATGTCCCACCAGCCCTGGTGGTGACGCTCGAAGTGCAGGCCGCTGGGCGTGACGAT
>JAGWTL010000399.1 GCA_028869035.1 Burkholderiales bacterium
TCAGCTCGGGCGGCAGGTCCTTGGGCTCGATCACCTGGGCCGGCGCCATGACGGTCAGCCAGTGGCAGATGTTTTCGAGCTGACGCACATTGCCGGGGAAACCGAAGCGCCCCAGCCGCTCCAGCGCCGCATCCGAGATACGCTTGGGTTCGACCCCCAGCTGGCGCGCGCTCTGCTGCAGGAAATGACGTGTCAGCATGGGCACGTCCTCGCGCCGCTCGCGCAGGGCCGGCAGGCGCAGGCGGATGACATTGAGGCGGTGGAACAGGTCTTCGCGGAACACACCTTCCTTGACGCGCTGCTCCAGGTCCTGGTGCGTCGCGGCGATCACGCGCACATTGGCCTTGACCGCGCTGTGCCCACCCACACGGTAGAAGTGGCCGTCCGAGAGCACACGCAGCAATCGCGTCTGCAGGTCGAAGGGCATATCGCCGATCTCGTCGAGGAAGAGCGTGCCGCCCTCGGCCTGCTCGAAGCGGCCGCGGCGCATGGTCTGGGCGCCGGTGAAGGCCCCACGTTCGTGGCCAAACAGCTCGGACTCCAGCAGATCCTTCGGAATGGCCGCGGTGTTGATGGCCACGAAGGGCCCGTTGGCGCGCGGCGAATGCTTGTGCAGGGCGCGGGCGACCAGTTCCTTGCCCGAGCCCGATTCACCGGTGATGAGCACCGTGACATTGCTCTGCGAGAGCCGGCCGATGGCGCGGAACACGTCCTGCATGGCCGGGGCCTGGCCCAGCATCTCCGGGGCGGCGTCGATGGTTTCCTGCGCCACTTCTTCGCGCTGGCTTTCCTCCACGGCGCGGCGGATCAGCTCCACTGCCTTGGGCAGGTCAAAGGGTTTGGGCAGGTATTCGAAGGCGCCGCCCTGGAAGGCCGACACGGCGCTGTCCAGATCGGAGAAGGCGGTCATGATGATGACGGGCAGGCCGGGATGGCGGGCCTTGACCTTCTCCAGCAGTTCCAGTCCGGACCCACCCGGCATGCGGATGTCGCTCACCAGCACCTGCGGGCCCTCGCCCTCCTCGTCGAGTGCGGCCAGCACCTCGCGCGGATTGGTGAAGCTGCGGGTGGGCATCTGCTCGCGCTGCAGCGCCTTTTCCAGCACGAAGCGTATGGACTGGTCATCATCGGCGATCCAAATCGGCTTCATGTCGGCTACACCCTTAGGTCATGCTGCCTTTCTCAGGGCAGCGGTATCAATATCTTGAAATCGGTCCGGCCCGGCTCGCTGTCGCACTCGATCAGGCCATGGTGTTGCTGCACGAAGGTTTGCGCCAGCGTCAGCCCCAGGCCGGAGCCGCCTTCCCGTCCCGATACCAGCGGGAAAAAGATGCGGTCCTTGATCGAGTCCGGTACGCCGGGCCCGTTGTCGATGACATGCAATTCCAGTGCCAGCTTGTAGCGTTGTTTGCCGAAGGTGATCTGGCGCGCGATCCGGGTACGGAAGGTCAGGCGCGCCTCGCCAGCAGCAATGCGCTCGGCCAGGGCCTGACAGGCGTTGTGCGCGATGTTGAGCACGGCCTGGATCAGCTGCTCGCGGTCACCGCGAAATTCGGGGATGGAGGTGTCATAGTCCCGCACCACGCGCAGGCCCCTGGGAAACTCGGCGAGGATCAGCGAACGCACGCGCTCGCAGACCTCGTGCATATTGACGTCCCCCACCACATGGGGACGGCGGTGCGGGGCCAGCAGGCGGTCCACCAGGGTCTGCAGGCGGTCGGCTTCGTGGATGATGACACGCGTGTACTCGGTCAGCTGGCTGTCGATCTCCATCTCCAGCAGCTGGGCGGCGCCTCGGATGCCGCCCAGCGGGTTCTTGATCTCGTGGGCCAGGTTGCGGATCAGCTCCTTGTTGGCCTGGGCCTGGTCGATCAGGCGCTCTTCGCGCTCCTGGCGGGCCTGCTGTTCCAGCGGCAGCATCTCGATCAGGATGTCACCCGGCTTGTCGGTCTGCGTGAGGATCACATGGACGGGCAAGGGATCGCGCCCTGGGCGCTTGACCCAGGTGTCGTAGCGCAGGGCGGCAAACTCGTTGTCGCGCAGCCCCCCGAGGGCAGAGGCCAGAACCTGGGGTTCGGTGTAATAGTCGGCCAGCGCGGAACCCTCGATGCTGCGCCGGGACATGCCCAGGGCATCCTCCAGGGCCGCATTGGCATAGACCACCGCACCGTCACCATGCACGACGGCGACGAGCGTGGCCAGGAGGTCGAAAGACTGGAAGCGGCTGACGGAGGAAATGGCGGTCGGTTTC
>JAGWTL010000400.1 GCA_028869035.1 Burkholderiales bacterium
CCCAGGCCAGGATGGGCACATTGGTGTCGTAGGGGTAGGGCGAGCCGTGCGTGGCGATGCTGGTGCTGGACTGGAACATCCAGTAGGGCTTGAGGACGTACTGCACGTCGCCCGAAACCTCGACGTGCCAGGCACGCTGCATGGCGCCGAAGAAGGGGCCGTCGATGCGGCTGCCCGCGGCCAGTTCGCGCCGGGTGTAGGCGGCGGCGATGCCCGCTTCTTCGAGCAGCAGGTCACGCGCTTCGTCGGCCACATCGTCGGGGTCCACGCGGTGCTGGCTGATGAGCTGCTTGTTGAGCAGCAGGGCCGAACCCGAGAAGCTGACCCACTTGCCCGCGCCGAACTCCTGCTCCAGGCCGCTGTTGACGCGCGCCAGCAGCTGGCTGCCGACGATACGGCCCGAGCGCAGGCCCTGCTGGGCCGTGAACTCGGGCGCGGGCATGAAACCGTGGTCGGCGGTGAGCGTGGCGATGTAGTTGTCGCGGCCCACGGTGGCGTCCAGGTGCTTGAAAAAATCCTGCAGCAAACGGTCCAGCTGCAGCAGGTGGTCGTGCGAAAAACGCGATTCGGCGCTGAAACGGTGGTTGATGTAGTCGTGCGCCGAGAGGCTGATGGCGAGGATGTCGGGCACGTTGTCCTGGCCCAGGCCTTCGCCAGCGATGGCGGCGCGCGCGAAGTCCAGGGTGAGCTGGTCGGCATAGGGGCTGCGCAGCAGCTGGCCGTAATAGGCCGGGCCCGGGGCCTCGTCGCCCGGCGCGCCCATCATCATGGGCAAGGCGGCTGCCTTCTGGCCGTACCAGGGCTGGCGGTCGGGGATGGAGCGGGCATAGGCCTCTTCGGGCAACACCGGCTTCCACTCTTTCTTGAACCAGCGGTCGGCGGGCTTGGCGGCGTTGAAGGCGTTGACCCAGGCCGGGTGCTGGGGCATGTAGAAGGTGCTGCTGGCAAAAAAGCCGGTCTGCGCCATGTACATGTAGGCGGTGCCGGTCTGGCCCGCGGGCAGGATGGCGCCGCGGTCCTTGCCCGAGATGCCGATGACCTTGGCGCGGGGGTCGGCGCGCCGCAGCACGTCGCCCACGGTCTCCACCTTGAGGTTCCTGGGGCTGGTGCCGTCCAGGGGCTGGGTCTTGTGGCCGATGTAGCTGGCGCCGATGTCACCGGTGCAGTACTCGGGCGCGCCGGTCATGGCGTCGCGCCATTCGTTGGCGATGATGCCCGTGCGGTGGGGGTAGGCCCCGGTGAGCATGGTGGCGTGGCCGGCGGCGGTGACGGTGAAGGCGTGACCGTAATGCGCGTCGGCGAACCAGGCGCCGCGGTCCAGGAAACGCGCCAGGCCGTCGGGGGCCAGCTGGTCGCGGTAGGCCAGCACCTGGCGCTGCGGCAGGCCGTCCACCACCAGGAATACCAGCAGGCGCGGCCGGTTGGTGAAGACGGGCGCGGCAGGCGCGGCCGGTGGCACCGCGGGCGGGCTGGCCACCACCGCGGCCGGCGCCGGCGTGGACGCAACGGCCGGGGCATCCGCTTCGGGCAGGGCCTGGCACGCGGCCAGCAAGGCCGTCAGCAGGCCGGCCAGGCACAGGCGCAGGGCGCGCGGTGGGGCTCGAAGCTTCATGGTCAGACGTGAGGTTGAACAGCGAGGCGAGGATCATCCCATGAAATCCGCGGCCTGCGCAGGACGGCTGCATGGACCTGATGGACAATGCTGTAACCGGAGATTTCCACCCTTGCCGCCGGCATGACCTGCCGGCACACTGGCCCCACCCGCGACACCAGGATGCCCCCATGTCCGATCTTTCCGAATTCTTCCAGTCCGTCAAGCTGCCGGTGATGCCCGAGGTGGCGCACGCCCTGATCCGCACCCTGCACGACGAGGACGTGTCCATCAGCCAGGTGCGCGACCTGATCGCCAAGGACCCCGTCCTCACCGCCAAGGTGCTGCGCAGCGCCAACAGCGCCGCCATGGGCATGCGCCGCGAGATCGGCACGCTGGACGCGGCCATCGCCATGGTGGGCCTGTCCCAGGTGCGCACGCTGGCGCTGACGGCCTGCATGAACGTGGCCTTCCCCGTGGTGCCCGGCCTGGACCGCACCGAGTTCTGGCGCAACAGCATGGCCTGCGCCGGGTATGCGCAGTGGCTGGCCGGCGGCATCGGCCTGGACGCCCAGCAGGCCTGGCTGGCCGGCATGATGCTGCGCCTGGGCGAGCTGCTGATCGTGCA
>JAGWTL010000401.1 GCA_028869035.1 Burkholderiales bacterium
GCTGGGGTATGACTTCCTGCACGCCTCGGCCAGCGCCAAGCTGCTCAACCTCAGCAGCAACCTGGCCGCGCTGATCCTGTTCGCCCTCAAGGGATATGTCTGGTGGCACTTCGCGCTGGCACTGGCGCTGGCCAACATAGTAGGCAGCCTGCTGGGCACGCGCATGGCCCTCAGGCACGGTGCCGGCTTCGTGCGTGGCGTCTTCATCGTGGTGGTCAGCGCGCTGATCCTCAAGACCGGCTACGACGCCTTCCTGCGCCAGGTCTGAGCAGGCTCAGGGCTCGACCGGCACCAGCACGCCGGTCCGGCCCTTGGGCGGCCAGGCCACCTCGGCCGCCAGGCGCGGCTTGCCGATCGGGAAGGCCGCGCGGCCCTGCTTGACGGCGGCCAGGTCTTCCTCGCTCGGGTACTGGCCCAGCAACCAGTAATCAAAGACGCGCCGCGCCATGGGGGCTGCGTGCTCGGCGCCGAAACCGGCGTTCTCGACAATCACCGCCAATGCGATCTTGGGATCGTCCACCGGCGCAAAAGCCATGTACAGGGCGTGGTCACGCTGGTGCTCTTCCATCTTGCGCGCGTCGTACTTTTCCTTCTGGCCTATGGTCACCGCCTGCGCTGTGCCGGTCTTCCCCGCGCTGAGGTACTTGGCACCGATGAAGGAACGCGCCGAGGTGCCCTCCTGCGTCACGGCCGCCAGCGCCCGGCGCACGATGGCGAGATTCTGCTGCCCGTAGTGCAAGTCCTCGGGCGGCTTCTTGGCCACGTCCTGCGTCACGTGGCTGCCGGCGTCCTGCGTGCCTATCACCAGGTGGGGGATGTATTTGACCCCGTTATTGGCCAGCGTGGCCGTGGCCGAAGCCAGCTGCAGCATGGTGAAGGTGTTGTAGCCCTGGCCGATGCCCAGTGAAATGGTCTCGCCCGCGTACCACTTCTTCTGTTCGGGCCGCTTGTAGGTGCGGCGCTTCCACTCCTGGCTGGGCAGGACACCACGCACTTCGCCCTGGATGTCGATGCCGGTGAGCTGGCCGAAACCCAGGGGCTTCATGAAATCGTGGATGGCGTCCACACCCAGGTCGTTGGCCAGGGAGTAGTAATAGACATTGCTGGACTTGACGATGCTGCGGTACATGTCCACCGGCCCCAGGCCGCCGTCGCCGTGGCTGCGGAAGGTGTGGTCACCGAAGGTCCAGGAACCCCCGTCGTAGATGATGGTGGTGGGCGAGCGCTTGCCGGTTTCCAGAGCCGCCATGGCCATGAAGGGCTTGTAGGTCGAGCCCGGCGGGTAGGTGCCGCGCAAGGCCCGGTTCAGCAGGGGCTTCTCGATCGATTCGTTGAGCGCCTGCCAGGATTCGGAGTCGATGCCTTCGACGAACATGTTGGGATCGAAGGTCGGCTTGCTCACGAAGGCCAGAATCTCGCCATTGGTGGGATCCAGCGCCACCAGCGCGCCACGGCGCTGGCCGAACATCTCCTCGATCAGGTTCTGCAGCTTGATGTCGATGGACAGCACCACGTTGTTGCCGGGCTTGGCCGAACTGCTCGCGAGCTTGCGCACGGCGCGCCCGCCGGCCGAGGTCTCCACGCGCTCGAAGCCGGTGATGCCGTGCAGGTGCTTTTCGAAGCTCTGCTCCACGCCGAGCTTGCCGATGTAGTCGGTGCCGCGGTAGTTGGCCTGGTCCTCGTCGTCCCACTCCTCCTGTTCCTTCTTCTCGGCCGGGTTGATGCGGCCGATGTAACCCACCACATGGCTGCCGAGTTCACCCCAGGGGTAGTTGCGGAACAGGCGCGCGCGGATGTCCACGCCGCTGAAGCGGTAGCGCTGCACCGCAAAACGCGCCACCTCCTCGTCGGAGAGGCGGGTGCGGATGGGCAGGGACTCGACGCCCTTGGTTTCTTCCATCAGCTTGCGGAAACGCCGGCGGTCGCGCGGCGTGATGTCCACCAGATCGGCCAGCTCGTTGATGGTGCGCTCCAGGTTGTCCACCTGGGCCGGAGTGATCTCCAGCGTGTAGGCCGAGTAGTTCGTCGCCAGGGGGATGCCGTTGCGGTCCAGGATCAGGCCGCGCGTGGGCACCAGGGGCACGACCGTGGTACGGTTGATCTCGGCCCGCTCCTGCAGCTCGGCATGGCGCACCACCTGCAGATAGACCAGGCGGAAGAGGAGGATCAGGAAGCAGGCGAAGACCAGCAGCGAGACGACCAGCAC
>JAGWTL010000402.1 GCA_028869035.1 Burkholderiales bacterium
CATGACCAAGATCACCCCCGTCATCCTCTGCGGCGGCAGCGGCACGCGCCTGTGGCCCCTGTCGCGCAAGGCCTTTCCCAAGCAGTTCATCCCGCTGCTGGGCGACAAGTCCCTGCTGCAGCTCACGCTGGAGCGCGTGGCGCCGCTGTGCCAGCATGACATGCCGACGCATGATGACCCCGCCGCCGTTCGGCCCGAGCCTGCCGAAGGCCGTCCCTGCATCACCTGCGTGTCGTCCGAAGAACACCGTTTCCTGCTGGCGGATGTGGCGGCCCAGGCGGGCTTGCGCGTGCGCCAGATTCTGGAGCCGCAGCCCAAAAACACCGCCGCCGCCATGGCCCTGGCGGCCCTGGCCGCACCGGCCGACGCCCTGCTGCTGTTCTGCCCGGCCGACCATCACATTCCGGATGCGCAGGCTTTTGGAGACATGGTGCAACAGGCGGCCCCAGCGGCACAGGCCGGCCGGCTGGTGACCTTCGGCGTGCAGCCCAGCTTCCCCAGCACGGCCTATGGCTATATCCAGAAGGGGGCGGCGACCGGTGTCGGCTTCGAGGTGGCCCGCTTCGTCGAGAAGCCGGCGCAGGACAAGGCACTCGAATTCCTGGCCAGTGGGCAGTACCTCTGGAATGCCGGCATCTTCCTGATGCGCGCGGCCGACCTGCTGCAGGCCCTGCAGGCCCACGCGCCCGACATTCTGGACGTCTGCCGCCGGGCCATGCAGCAGCCGCAGCCTGACGGTGACTTCATTCGCCCGGATGCAAAAGCGTTCGCCACTTGCCGCAGCCAGTCCATCGACTACGCCGTCATGGAGCCGGTTTCCCAACAGCCGGCCCTCACCCCTGCCCTCTCCCAGGGGGAGAGGGAGATAAAAGGGCCAGGCGCGGGTGGTATTTCCCCCTCTCCCCCTGGGAGAGGGAGGGGCGAGGGAGATATCTCCCTCTCTCCGCCCGGAAGTGAGTCAGACGAAGGCGGTATTTCCCCCTCTCCCTCTGGGAGAGGGAGGGGTGAGGGCAGCCTCGGCATCACGGTCTTCCCCTTCACCGGCCAGTGGAGCGACGTGGGCAGCTGGAACGCCGTGGCCGATCTGGCGCAAGCCGACGCGCAGGGCAACCGGGAGGGCGGCGAGGCGCAGCATGCCCACCACCTGCGAGCGAAAGACACCTACATCCACGCGGGCGGCCGGCGACCCGTGGTGGCGCTGGGCACGAAAGACCTGCTCATCATCGACACCCCCGATGCCCTGCTGGTGGCCGATACCGCCCACGCCGAGGCCGTGAAGGAGGTGGTGGCCAAGCTTGAGGCGCTGGACGCGGCCCAGGCCGTGCAGCACCGTCGCGTCGCACGCCCCTGGGGCTGGTACGACAGCATCGACATGGGCGAGCGCTTCCAGGTCAAGCGCATCATGGTCAAGCCGGGCGCCTCGCTCTCGTTGCAGATGCATCACCACCGGGCCGAGCACTGGGTGGTGGTCAGCGGCACCGCCGAGGTGACCAATGGCGACAGGGTCATGGTGCTGGGGGAAAATCAGAGCACCTATATTCCTATCGGTCAGAAGCACCGTCTGGCCAACCCGGGCAAGGTGCCGCTGGAGATCATCGAGGTGCAGTCGGGCAGTTATCTGGGGGAGGATGACATTGTTCGGTTTGAAGATACGTACGGACGAAAGTGAGAAGAGATCAGATGGAAAAAAGTAAAGTTGCCCTCATCACCGGCATCACCGGCCAAGACGGCGCCTATCTGGCCGAATTCCTTCTGGGCAAAGGCTACATCGTCCACGGTATCAAGCGCCGGGCCTCCTCGTTCAACACGGCGAGGATTGATCATCTCTATCATGACCCTCATGAGGAGGGGGTTCGGTTTTTCCTTCATCATGGCGATTTGACGGATTCATCCAACCTTGTTCGGCTGATTCAGAAAATTCAACCGGATGAAATCTACAACCTCGCGGCCATGAGCCATGTGGCGGTTAGCTTTGAGTCACCCGAATACACCGCAGACGTAGACGCCATCGGCCCCTTGCGCATGCTGGAAGCCATACGCATTCTCGGCCTGGAAAAGAAAACCAGGTTTTACCAAGCCAGCACGTCCGAGCTCTACGGCTTGGTGCAGGAAATTCCTCAAAAAGAAACCACGCCGTTTTACCCCCGTAGCCCCTACGCCGTGGCCAAGCTCTACGCCTACTGGATCACCGTCAACTACCGCGAA
>JAGWTL010000403.1 GCA_028869035.1 Burkholderiales bacterium
CATCGGCTTCTGGGTCTGGGACGAGTGGAACAACCTCAACGTCAAGAACATCATCATCGCCATCTTCGTGATCGGCATCGTCGGCCTGGTGCTGGAGTTCGCGCTGATCAAGTTGGCCACCGCCTTCACCTTCGAAGAAGTCAAGAATTAGCCCCCCCCTGAGCCGCGCCCAAGGGCGCGTCACCCCCTCAAGGGGGCGCCACCAGTGACCCGGCAAAGCCGGCTCCACGGTGGCCCCCGGAAAGAAAAGGAGTACACATCATGAGCGAATCGCTGAGCACCAAGTACATCGAAGTCCAGGGCGTCGAGCAGACCTTCAAGACCCAGAAGGGCTCGTTCCCCGCGCTGCGCGACATCAACCTCACGGTCGCCAAGGGCGAGTTCGTGGCGCTGATCGGCCACTCGGGCTGCGGCAAGTCCACCCTGCTCAACCTGATCGCCGGGCTGACCACACCCACCAACGGCACCCTGCTGTGCGCCAACCGCGAGATCGCCGGTCCCGGCCCCGAGCGCGCGGTGGTGTTCCAGAACCATTCGCTGCTGCCCTGGCTGACCTGCTACGAGAACGTCTACCTCGCGGTGGAACGCGTCTTCGGCGCCGGCAGCAAGAGCACGGGCGCCGCGGCCGAGAACAAGGCCCAGCTCAAGGCCCGCACCGAGGCCGCCCTGGCCCTGGTGGGCCTGACACCCGCCGCGCAGAAACGCCCCGGCGAAATCTCGGGCGGCATGAAACAGCGTGTGGGCATCGCCCGCGCCCTGTCCATGGAACCCCAGGTGCTGCTGATGGACGAGCCCTTCGGCGCCCTGGATGCGCTCACCCGCGCCAAGCTGCAGGACGAACTGCTGGAGATCGTGGCGCGCACCAGGAGCACCGTGGTCATGGTCACGCACGATGTGGACGAGGCCGTGCTGCTCTCCGACAAGATCGTGATGATGACCAACGGCCCGGCCGCCACCATCGGCGAGGTGCTGGCCGTGAACCTGCCCCGCCCGCGCAAGCGCGTGGAGCTGGCCGAAGACCCGCGCTACATCAACTGCCGCAAGGCGGTGATCGACTTTCTCTACACGCGCCAGGCGCATGTGGAAAAGGCAGCGTAGAAAAAGTACACCCCTGAGCCGCGCCTACGGCGCGTCACCCCCTCAAGGGGGCGACACCAGCGGCCCGGCAAAGCCGGTTCCGCGGTGTCCCTGGTATTAACAACCGGATCCCGCGAAGGCCCCACAAACGGGCGCGGATATTGCTTGCTGTGAGATGAACAGGCCAAAGCCGGCCTGAAATCCCGTATTCGGTGCAATGACGCACCGGATCGTTCCAGACGAAGGCGTCCGCACGTGTGCAGCCCAGCTGCCATGCACGTGTTGACGCCTTTTTTGTTGTTGGCCCCCACACAGACGCGCACGATGAAAAGCTTTCGCAACTTCCTCCAGGCCGGCCACAGCCCGACGCTGCTGGCCTCCTTCATCTACTTCAGCTACTGCTGCGGCGTCTGGGTGACCAACGGCGCCATGGCGCCCTTCATCAAGGAATCGCTGCAGCTCAGCCCGGCGCAGATCGGGCTGATGCTCTCCATCCCCATCTTTGCCGGCGCGCTCATGCGCTTTCCCCTGGGCATCCTGGCCCAGTACATCGGGCGCAAGAACGCCACCCTGGTGGAAATGGGCGGCATCGCCATCGCCCTGCTGTTCGGCTACTTCTTCGTCGAGTCCTTCAACGACCTGCTGGCCATGGGTGTGCTGCTGGGCATCGCGGGCGCCAGCTTCGGCGTGGCGCTCTCGCTGGGCTCGGGTTCCTTCCCGGCGCGCTACAAGGGTCTGGCCATGGGCCTGGTGGGCGCGGGCAACGTGGGCACCTCCATCTCGGCCCTGCTGGCGCCGCAGCTGGCCCAGGCCTACGGCTGGAAAGCCGTGTACGGCATCGCCGCCATCGGCCTGCTGCTGCCGGTGCTGGTGATGGTCTTCATCGCCCGCGAACCCGACGACGTGGACAAGCACGCCAGCTTCCGCGACCACATCGCCTGCCTGTTCGAGAAGGACGGCTGGGCCTTCAGCATCATCTACGCCATCACCTTCGGCGGTTTCATCGGCCTCACCACCTTCCTGCCGAGCTATTACTACGACCAGTTCGGCGTGAGCAAGGTGCAGGCCGGCCAGCTCACCATGCTGGCCGCCTTCATGGGCGCGGCGCTGCGCATC
>JAGWTL010000067.1 GCA_028869035.1 Burkholderiales bacterium
GGCCGGCGCGGCGCAGCAGCAGATCGTCGTAGTAGCTGGTGAAACCTTCGAAGAACCAGAGCAGTTCGGTGTAGTTCTCCTGCGTGTAGTCATAGCGCGTGAACTCGGTCGGACGCAGGCGCTTGACGTTCCAGCTGTGGAAGTACTCGTGGCTGATCAGGCCCAGCAAGGTGGTGTAACCCTCACCCGGTTTGGTCTCGGTGCGCGGCAGGTCCCGGCGAGCGCAGATGAGGGCGGTGGAATTGCGATGCTCCAGACCGCCGTAGCCGTCGTCGGTGGCATTGAGCATGAACACATAGCTGGCGAAGGGGGGCCTGCCGCTGCGGCCGGTGGCCCGCCCGCCCGCGTGCCAGAAGCGGATGGCGGTGTCGCAGATGCGCTGGGCATCGGCCAGCAGGCGCGTGCCGTCGAAACTGGGCGGGGCGCCGGTCACGACGAAGCGGTGCGTCACGCCGCCCGCCTTGAAGCCGCTGCTCCAGAAAGTGCCGAGTTCGAAAGGGCAGTCGGCCAGTTCGTCGTAGTTCGTTGCACGGTAGCGACCGAAACCGCGACGATCGGTCTTGAGGGGCGTCAGTCCGCTGGCGATCGACCAGTTGGCGGGCGCGGCGCCCGCCAGCAGCGTCAGTTCGTGGGGGGCGTCTTCCTGGCCCTCGACGCGCAGGCACAGGCTGGTGCTGTTGAAGAAACCGCGCGTGGCATCAAGCCAGGCGGTGCGCACCGAGTTGTCGAAGGCGTAGACCTCGTAGCTCAGTTCGAGCGCTTGCTGGGGGTCGCAGTCGATCTGCCAGCGGCATTTGTCGAGCTGTTGCGGCGTGAGCCGCCGTCGGCCTTGTCTGGCCTGGAACTTCTGCAGGTTTTTCGAGAATTCACGTAGCAGGTAGCTGCCGGGGATCCAGACCGGCAGGGTCACGCATTGCCCGGGCTGCGGTTGCGTGACAGTGAGCGTGACGTGATAGAGGTGGGCGTGCAGGTCGGCCGGCCGGATTTGATAGCGCAGGGGAGCCGGTGAACTGAAGGTGCGTGGCATGGGATCGTTGGATGGGTGCTCAGCGTGTCGCGCTACTCAGTTGTTTTTCGAACTGCTGCATAGGCAGGGCGCCTGACACCCGCTTGCCGTCGGCAAAAATCAAGGTCGGTGTACCCGTGACGTTGTGCTTGCGTCCCAGAGTCAGGTTGCGGGCAATGGCCCCGGCGTCACAATTGAGGGGGGCCGGGACCTGGTCATTCAACATCCAGTCTTGCCAGCTCTTGTTGCGATCCTTGGCGCACCAGATGTTTCTGGACTTCTCGGCCGAGTCCCTGCTGAGGATGGGGTAGAGGAAAGTGTGGATGGTGATGTTGTCGACATTGGCGAGCTCGCGCTCGAAATGCTTGCAGTAGCCGCAATTCGGATCGGCAAAGATGGCCACCTTGCGTGTGCCATTGCCGCGCACGACCGTAAAGGCGTCTTTCACCGGCAGGTCATCGAAGCTGATGGCGGTCAGCTTGTCCATGCGTTCCTCGGTCAGGTTGCGGCGCTGGCGCAGATCGACCAGGCTGCCACCCTCGATCAGATAGTTCCCTGCCGCGTCTGTGTAGAAGATCTGGACGCCATTGATGCGGATTTCGTACAGGCCGGGCATCGGGGTCTTGTTGACTTCGTCGATCCTGGGCCAATCAGGCAGGCGCTCCTGGATGCTTTTGCGGATGGCAGCTTCCTGCGCCATGGAAGACAGGGTCAGCAGGGCCAGCAGGCCCGCCAGCAGGGGTTTGGACAGGTTCTTCATCGCATCAGCTTTCAAAAATTCATGGCGCGTCGCGCCAGCCAGTTCTTCAACATCCCGCTGCGTTCCACACCCTGCAGGCCCCAGTTGCGCAGCGCGCTCCAGACCTCACCTTCGCGGGCAAACAGCAACTGCAGCCCATCCATGCCGACGTCCAGGGCCAGCATGCCGGCCTTGCGGGTCCGTTCATAACGACGCAGCAGCCTGCTGTCGTCCACGCCGCGCCAGTACTCGCGACCGTGCAGCACGCGCGTGAGTTCCGCCGCATCGGCCAGGCCCAGATTGAGCCCCTGGCCGGCCAGCGGATGCACGTTGTGCGCCGCGTCACCGGCCAGCACCCAGGCGCCGTCTGCGCTGCGGCCCGACCACTGCCGGGCCTGCGCCTTCTGCAGCGACCAGGTCTTGCGTTCGCTGCTCAGGCTCAGCGTGCCCAGGGCCTGCTTGCTGGCCCGGGTCAGTTCCGTGCAGAAACCGGCTGGCTCCAGCTGCTGCAGTTGCGCGGCCCGCTCTGTAGAGACAGACCAGACCACGGCTACGGAGTTCCCTTGCGGGCCGCCCAAAGGTAGAAAAGCAAGGATTTCGCCCTCAGCAAACCACTGGCGAGCGATCTGGCCGTGCGGTTTTTCACAGTGCAGGCGGGTGGCCAGGGCGTGCTGTGGATAGGGGGTGACGTCGAAATCGACGCCGAATTCGACCCGGGTGCTGCTGACGCGGCCTTCGCAGACCACGGTGAGCCTGGCCGGGGCGGGGGCCGTGAGCACCGCGATCTGGGGCTGGTAGCGCACGGCCTCGGCCAGCCGAGCCTCAAGCACGGGCACGTCGACGATCCAGGTCAGGGCGGGTGAACCCAGCGGGGCGGCGTCGAAGTTCAGCTCGCTGCCGCGGTCGCCCCAGACCTGCATGTGTTGTACGGGGGTGGCGGCGGTTTCGTCCTCGGGCCAGGCGCGCACGCTCTCCAGCAGTTCACGCGAAGTGCGGTTCAGGGCGTAGGCGCGCACGTCGGCGCTCGGGGTGGGCGCGGCGGGTGCTTCGACCAGGCCGACGCGCAGGCGTTCGCGCGCCAGCAGCAGGGCCAGGGTGCGGCCGACGATGCCGCTGCCGCGTATGCAGATGTCCAGGGCTTGGGGCATGCCGGCATTGTAAGAGCCTGACCACGGTCTCGCAGGGCGCGCGTTGGGGCGCAATCGGGATGAGTTGGCCGCCAAGATCACGACGCCCCAACCCGAAGGGCAAACCTTTTGCCGGGCGGTCTGCGGCGTTGCAAAGCCTCGCCGGGCATGAAGCCCGACTTCGTTTTGCGCCTTGCATCCCATCCCGGCAAAGTGCTTGCGCGGCCCCTGCGAGGCCGTGATCAGGCTCTAAAGGCAGGGCAGAATCGGTCCTGTTGTCCGTCTTTCAGGAAATCGAACCGTGAGTGCTTCCTCCACAATCCCTGCCGACGTGCAGGCCCGCATCGCCCGCCTTTTTGTCTACCCGATCAAGTCCTGCGCGGGCATCGAGATGCCCGAGGTCCTGCTCACCGAGACCGGCCTGGACCTGGACCGTGCCTGGATGGTGGTGGACAGCGAGGGCGAGTTCGTGACCCAGCGCGAGGAACCGCGTTTGGCCCTGATCCAGCCGGCCTTCAAGCGCGGCGGCACCGAGCTGCAGCTGCGCGCGCCCGGCATGCTGGCCCTGCACCTGCTGGTGGACGCCGTCGAGGCGTCGACCCGTGTGCGCGTCTGGAACGACGTGGTGCCGGCCTACGACATGGGCGACATCGCGGCCCAGTGGTTCACCGATTTCCTGGGGCTCAACGCGCAGGGCCTGCCGCGCGCCGATGCGCCCCAATACCGCCTGGTGCGTTTCGACCCGGAGCACCGGCGCCTGTCCAGCCTGCAGTGGACCGGCGGCGTGGAGGCGCCCAACCAGTTCAGCGACGGCTACCCCGTGCTCGTGCTGGGCCAGTCCGCACTCGCGGGGCTCAATGAGCGGCTGCAGGCGCAGGGCCATGCGCCCGTGGACATCCGGCGCTTCCGGCCCAATATCGTGCTCGAAGGGCTGGAGGCCCATGACGAGGACCGTGTGGGCCCCTTGCAGTTCGCCACCGCCGGGGGGCTGGCCGTGCTGACGCCGGTCAAGCCCTGCCCGCGCTGCCCGATTCCCAATATCGACCCCGACACGGCGCGCAGCAGCCCCGAGGTGAGCGATACCCTGCAGGGCTACCGGCAGGATGCGCGCGTGAACGGCGCGGTCACCTTCGGCATGAACACCATCGTCAGCGCTGGTGTGGATACCGTGCTGCGTGTCGGCCAGACCGTCAGCGCGAACTACCGCTTCGACTGAGGCGATCCCGGCGGTTAACCCGGCTCATTGCCAACCTATGACTTCGAGGCCGCTTTCGGCCGCACAGCGCTGCACGAAGTGGCGGTAAGTCATGTTTGGTTTTTCGCTCATGGCACCCGCCACCGCGCCGACCGAGCCGCCCACCACGGCCCCCCGGGCGCCGGCGGTGGCCACACCGTCGATGCCGCGGCCGCGGATCAGCGAGCCCACGGCGGCTGCCGTGCCAACCACGGCGGCGCCCTTGGCCGCACCGCGCCCGGCGGCATTGTCCTTTTCATCGGGGGTCAGGCCGGCGCGGCTGGCCGAGCCCATGCAGACGTCGAGATCTTCCAGGGCCCGGGTCTCCCCCATCTGCTTGAAGGCGGCGTTGGGGTACAGCACGGGGCGGGCATCCGGGCTGCGCGAGCCGCGGCTGGCGCAACCGGTGAGCAGAGCAAGGGCCGGGCTGAGGACCAAGACCAGGAAGGCGGTGTGTCGATGGTTCATGGGTGGTTCGGGTTGGCATTTTCGGACGGGGCAATTGCTGCCGGCAAGCAGTTCTTTAACGCCCGGACCGACGGGTTGGCTGACGCTGATCGATCGCAGGCGGAATTTTCGGGTGGTGCTTGCTAGCGGGGTAGCGGTTCGAGTTGAGGTCGACGTCTTCTGAGGGCCACGGAAAGATGCTCGTGAAACATGGCGGCGGCTGGCCGCAGTGAAAGGCCCTGCCGCGTGAGCAGGCCCAGGCTGCGCGAGATCGTGGGGTTTTTCAGCGGCAATCCGATGACGACACTGTGGTTTGCGGGCAAGGCCATGCGTGGAACCGCAGCCAGCCCCAGGCCGGCTTCAACCATGCCGAGCAGGGTGCCGATATGGCTGACCTCGAAGGCGAAATTGGGTTGGATCCCCGCCTTGGCCAGCACATCGTCCAGCAGTTGCCGGTTGCCGCTGCTGCGCGCCACGGAGATGAGCCGCTCCGCTGCGATGGCGGACCAGCTGACGGACTTGCGCGTGGCCAGCGGGTGCTCGCGTCGCATCGCGATGACGAAGGGGTCGTTGTGGATGCCTTCAAAGTGGATCTCGGGCATCAAGGTGCTCATGAAACCGATGCCGAAGTCGGATTCTCCGGACAACACGCTTTGCAGCGTCTGGTTCATGGATTCATCGATGACCCGGATGCGCAGGGCCGGGTATTTGAGTGAGAAGCTGCTGATGACCTGCGGCAGAAAGTAAAGAGCGGCAGAGGGAACGCAGGCCACCGTGACGCGGCCGCTGCGGGTGGCGGCGATGTCGGAGATCCCCAGCATCGCCGACTCCAGGTCGTCGACGGCAGATCGGGCCCGGTCCAGAAAGATGCGCCCCAGGCTGGTGAGTTCGACCTCCCGTGTGGTCCGGTTGAACAACTTCGTTCCGATGATGGACTCCAGCTTTTCTATGCGCCGGCTCAGGGCGGGCGGTGACAGGTGGATCTGTTCGGCGGCCGCCCGGAAACTCCCCCGCTCGGCCACGGCAATGAAGGCCTGCAGCTGATGCAGATCAAAATTGATGTATTTCATGCATCAATGATAGTAAAAGTTGCACTTCAATAAAGTCCGGATTTCTTGCACCATTCGCCCCATCCGTTTTCAAGCCCTCTTTCCGGTGAAAGAGGCGACACGAAGGAAGGTGAAAGATGAGATCCCAATTCCAGTTGCTGCTGGCCTGCGTGATGGCCTGGGCTGCAGTTTCCAGTCATGCACAAGGCGAGCGTCCGATCACGATCGTCGTTCCAACCGCCGCCGGCGGGGGCAATGACGCCATGGCCCGAACGATCGGTCAGAAAATGAGTGTGCTGCTCCAGCGGCCGGTCATCGTCGACAACAAGGCGGGTGCGAATGGCGCTCTGGCGGCGGAATACGTGGCCCGGGCGGTGCCGGATGGCCACACCCTGATGTTCGGCTACATCGCCACCCATGCGATGAACCCCGCACTGCAGAAGCTGCGCTATGACCCCGTCAAGGACTTCGAGCCGGTCGGCCGCGTGGGGTATTCGCCCACCCTCATGGTGCTCAACCCCGCCGTGAAAGCCAGGGATGTGAAGGACCTGGTCCGGATGGTCAAGGACCAGCCGGATGCCTACAGCTTTGCTTCGGCGGGCAATGGCACCGCTCCCCACTTCACGGCGGAACTGTTCAAGCTCTCGACCCGGACCCGCTTGCTGCACGTGCCCTACAAAGGCTCTGCGCCGGCCGTCATGGACACCATCAGCGGGCAGACCCAGCTGATGTTTCCCAGCCTGTTCACCGCGCTGCCCTACGTCAAGGCGGGCAAGCTCAAGGCGCTGGCCATCGCCGGATCGCGTCGCTCGCAGGTGCTGCCGGACGTGCCCACGCTGAAGGAACTGGGCGTGGAGGGTGTCGAGGTCGACCAATGGTACGGGCTCTTTGCCCCGGCCGGGACCCCCAGGGAGACCATCGTCAGGCTGAACCAGGCCTTGAACAAGGCGCTGGTGGACCCGGAGATCGTCAAGCGCATCGAAGGCCATGGGGCGGATGTGGAGGCCAGCACGCCCGAGCAGTTGGCCGAGCTGGTGAAAACCGATCTCGCGAAATGGCGGGGCGTGGTGCAGCGTGCCGGGCTGGCAGCGGATTGAGCCGCATGTCCGGCAGAAAGATCCCTTGTGTGCTGATGCGCGCGGGCACCTCCCGCGGTCCGTTTTTCCTGCGCGAATGGCTGCCCGAGAACGAGCAGGAGCGTGACCAGGTCCTGATTGGCGCCATCGGTGCGTCCGATCCCTTGCAGCTGGACGGGGTGGGTGGCGGCAGCACGCTCAACAGCAAGGTGGCGATCGTGTCGCGGTCCTCGCGGCCCGGTTGCGATCTGGACTACCTGTTTGCGCAGGTGGGGGTGGGCCACCAGTCGGTGGACACCCGTCCGAATTGCGGCAACATGCTGGCCGGCGTGGCGCCCTTCGCGATCGAGCAGGGCCTGGTGCCGGCCGAAGAAGGCCGCACCACCGTGCGCATCCACAACGTCAACACCGGCGCGACCATCGAGTCCACCGTATGCACCCCTGGCCGTCAGGTCACCTACGAAGGCGACGCCCGGATCGATGGCGTGGCGGGAACGGCCGCGCCCATCCTGCTGAACTTCCTGGACGCCTGGGGCGCCGTCACGGGCAAGGTGTTTCCCACGGGCCAGCGTATCGATGTGGTGGACGGCCTGGAGGTGACCTGCATCGATGCGGCCATGCCCCTGATGATCCTGCGTGCCAGTGATCTGGGCGTCACCGGCCGCGAGCGCCCCGCGGAACTGGACGCTCATGCGACCCTGCTCGCGCGCATCGAAAAACTGCGCATCCTGATGGGCGCGCGCATGGGGCTCGGCGACGTCACCCACAGTGTGATCCCCAAACCCGTGCTGGTCAGCCCCGGGGACCATCCCGACAGCATCGTCTCGCGCTATTTCACCCCCCACCAATGCCACGCCTCGCATGCGGTGACCGGGGCCATCGGGGTCAGCACGGCTTTTGCACTGCCCGGCACGGTGGCCAGCGGCGTGGCCAGGCCCCCCGGGCGCCATCCGCTGGCGGTCGTCCATCCGCAAGGCCAGATCGACCTGGATGTCGAGATCGCGGCGCAGGGCGACGACGTGGCCGTCGTGCGCGCCGCCCTGGTGCGCACGGCCCGCAAGATCATGCAGGGGGAGATGCACCTGCCGGCGTATGTCTTCCCGGCCAGGACGGCCGAGGCAGGCGCAGACCCGGCCGCGGAACCGGAACCTTTCCCGCAGGAGGAGGTCAGGATCATTGTTCCCACCAGCGCCGGCGGCGGCAACGACACCATGGCCCGCATCCTGACGCGCAAACTCGGGCCCGCACTGGGGCAGGTCGTGAGTGTGGAGAACCGCACGGGCGCCAACGGCAGTGTGGCGGCCGAGTACGTGGCGGCCTCCCGGCGCGACGGCCACACGCTGATGTTCGGCTACATCGCCACCCATGGCATCAACCCGGTACTGCAAACCTTGTGTTATGACCCCCTCGAGGATTTTGCGCCGGTGGGCCTGGTGGGGTACTCCCCCACGGTGCTGGTCGTCAACACGGCGCTGCCGGTGCAGGATGTGCCCGCGCTGATCAAACTGCTGCAGTCCTCCGCGGCGGGGCGTCAGCACTATGCCTCGGCGGGCGAGGGGACCCTCCCCCACCTGGCCGCCGAGATGTTCTTGCGCACCCTGGGGGTGGCGGGGCAGGAAGGCCTGCACCACGCAGGCGCCGCGCCCGCCATCGGCGCGATGGTGCGGGGCCAGTCGCAATGGATGTTCCCCAGCCTGTTCAGTGCCCTGCCTTACCTGAAGAGCGGCAAGCTCAGACTTCTGGCCGTGGCTTCGGCCGCCCGCCTGAGCGCCTGGCCTGGCGTGCCCACCCTGTCGGAGCTGGGCATCCAGGGGCTTGAATTGACACAGTGGTATGCCCTGTTTGCGCCCGCCAGGACGCCCGCACCCGTCATCATGAAATTGAACCAGGCCTTGAACCAGGTGCTGGAAGACCCGGAGGTGCGCTCGCGCATGGAGCAGGATGGCGCGCAGGTCAAGACCAGCACGCCGGAGCAACTGCTGCGGCATGTGAAAACGGAGCTTGAGCGCTGGCAGGTGCTGGTCCGTGCCACCGGCCTGCTGCAAACGCGGGCCATGCAGGAGGCGCAGGAGCTTTGATGCCGGTGCCCTCGCGTCCTGGCGCGACGGCGCCGTGATTCGCCGATCAGTACAATTGGCGCCAGTTTCCCCTGGGCAAAACGAGGACAACTTCCTCGACAATGGCATCCTCCACTTGGTTTGATGCGTTTGCCGCCCGGTCGCGCCAGGCGCGGTCGGGTGTCCCCACCCTGTCCGTATGGGGCAGATGGTGCGGAGGGGGTTGATTTCAAAGGAATTCCATGTCTCTCAAGTGCGGCATCGTCGGCCTGCCCAATGTCGGTAAATCCACCCTGTTCAATGCCCTGACCAAGGCGGGCATCGCGGCGGAGAACTACCCCTTCTGCACCATCGAGCCCAATGTGGGTGTGGTCGAGGTGCCGGACCCGCGCCTGCAGCAGCTGTCGGACATCGTGAAGCCCGAACGCATCGTGCCGGCCATCGTCGAGTTCGTCGACATCGCCGGCCTGGTGGCCGGCGCCAGCACCGGCGAGGGCCTGGGCAACAAGTTCCTGGCCCATATCCGCGAGACCGATGCCATCGTCAACGTGGTGCGCTGTTTTGCCGACGACAACGTGATCCACGTGGCAGGCAAGGTGGACCCGGTCTCGGACATCGAGGTGATCCAGACCGAGCTGTGCCTGGCCGACCTGGGCGCGGCCGAGAAGGCCCTGCACCGCGTGACCAAGACGGCGCGCTCGGGCGACAAGGAATCGATCAAGCTGGTGGCCATCCTGGAGAAATGTCAGGCCGCGCTCAACGAAGGCAAGCCGGTGCGCACGGTCGAGTTCAGCAAGGAAGAACAGCCCCTGCTCAAGCAGTTCTTCTTCATCACGGCCAAGCCCGCCATGTTCGTCGGCAACGTGAGCGAAGACGGCTTCGAGAACAACCCCTACCTGGACCGCCTGAAGGCATATGCCGCCACGCAGAACGCGCCGGTGGTGGCGATCTGCGCCAAGCTCGAGGCCGAGATGGCCGAGATGAGCGACGAGGACCGCCAGATGTTCCTGGAGGAACTCGGGCAGAGCGAGCCCGGCCTGAACCGCCTGATCCGCGCGGCCTACACGCTGCTGGGCCTGCAGACCTACTTCACCGCCGGCGTCAAGGAAGTGCGGGCCTGGACCATCCATGTGGGCGACACCGGGCCGCAGGCCGCCGGCGTGATCCACACCGATTTCGAGAAGGGCTACATCCGCGCCCAGACCATCGGCTTCGAGGACTTCATCGCCTGCAAGGGCGAGCAGGGCGCCAAGGACGCCGGCAAGATGCGCGCCGAAGGCAAGGAGTACGTCGTCAAGGATGGCGACGTGATGAACTTCCTGTTCAGCGCCTGAGCGGCACGGCATGGCGCAAGATCTCGATCCCTACCTGCAGGCAGGTCAGGTCACCCGCCTGGCCGACTGGATTCGCGGTGCGTCCTATACGCCGCTGCCGGACGACTGGGTCGTCTTCGTGGCCGACGTGGCGCAGTCGACCCCGGCCATTGCCGCCGGCCGCTACAAGACGGTCAATGCCCTGGGCGTGGCCTGTATCGTGGCGGTCACCAACGCCTGCCGTGACGATCGCATCCCCTACAGCTTCGGGGGTGACGGTGCCGCCTTCGTCGTGCCGCCGTCCCTGCAGGCCGCGGTGGGTGCCGTCCTGCTGGGCTTGAGCGAACAGACTGCGCCGGCCCTGGGCCTGCAATTGCGCGTTGGTCGCGTGCCCGTCAAGACGATCCGGGCCCTGGGCAGCGATCTGCGGGTGGCCCGGCGACATTTGTCCGCGGGTTTTGACATGGCCCTCTTTTCGGGGGGTGGCTTGTCCCTGGCCGATGCGCTGGTGAAAGACCATCCGCAGCTGTATGCCGTCTCATCGAAGCGCCGACGCAATCCCTCGGTCCAGGGCCTGGAGTGTCGCTGGAACGATGTGCCGTCGCGCAACGGCCGCATCCTCACACTGATCGTGCGTGCGAAGCACGACGATCTCAGCCAGTTGCGGGGCTTGCTGGCGCAGATCGAGGCCCTGATCCCCCAGGCGAACCCGGTGCGTCGCGACAACCTGCCCCTGAGCTGGCCGCCGCGCCATCTCGGGACCGAGCTTCAGATCAAACACCAACGGTCCTGGCTGCGCGCCCTGGGCCATGCGGGCCTGTGGGCGCTGACCGGCCTGTTCTCGCGGCTGCTGCGCCGGCAGGCGGCGGATGAGCGGACCGCTGCAGGCCGGTACGTGACCGGCCTGCTGGACAACACGGACCATCTGAAGTTCGATGATGTGTTTCGTGCCGTGCTGGACGTCACCGAGTCACAAGCCCAGGCGCTGGAAGCGTCCCTGCAGGCGCTGCAGGACGCCGGGCAGGTGGATTTCGGCCTGCAT
>JAGWTL010000068.1 GCA_028869035.1 Burkholderiales bacterium
CCCTGCCGAGGACACACACCATGGGACGCACCCTTTACGACAAGATCTGGGACGAGCACGTCGTCCACACCGAGGAAGACGGCACCGCCGTCCTCTACATCGACCGCCATCTGGTCCATGAAGTCACCAGCCCGCAGGCCTTTGAAGGCCTGCGCCAGGCCGGCCGCAAGGTCTGGCGCGTGAGCTCCATCGTGGCCACCGCCGACCACAACACCCCGACCACGGGCTGGAACCTGGGCTACGACGGTATCGCCGACCCGATCAGCAAGGAACAGATCACCACGCTGGACGCCAACATCAAGGAGTCCGGCGCCGCCGCCTTCTTCCCCTTCCTGTCCAAGCGCCAGGGCATCGTGCACGTGATCGGCCCCGAGAACGGCGCCACCCTGCCGGGCATGACGGTCGTCTGCGGTGACAGCCACACCTCCACCCACGGCGCCTTCGGCGCGCTGGCCCACGGCATCGGCACCAGCGAGGTCGAGCATGTGATGGCCACGCAGACCCTGCTGGCCAAGAAGGCCAGGAACATGCTCATCAAGGTCGAGGGCCAAGTGGCCCGCGGCGTCACCGCCAAGGACATCGTGCTGGCGATCATTGGAAAAATCGGAACAGCAGGAGGCACGGGCTACACCATCGAGTTCGCGGGCTCGGCCATCCGCGCCCTGTCCATGGAAGGCCGCATGACGGTCTGCAACATGGCCATCGAAGGGGGCGCGCGCGCCGGCCTGGTGGCCGTGGACGAGAAGACCATCGAGTACGTCCGTGGTCGCCCGCTCTCCCCGACGGGCGTGGAATGGGAGCAGGCCGTTGCCTACTGGAAGGGCCTGCAGTCCGACCCGGACGCGAAGTTCGACACCGTGGTCGAACTCGACGCCACGCAGATCCTGCCGCAAGTCACCTGGGGCACCTCGCCCGAAATGGTGCTGGGCATCGACGGCCGTGTGCCCGATCCGGACAAGGAAAAGGACGCCAACAAGCGCGGCGCCATCGAACGCGCCCTCACCTACATGGGCCTGGAGCCCGGCAAGCCGCTGGCCGACATCACCATCGACAAGGTCTTCATCGGCTCCTGCACCAACAGCCGCATCGAGGACATGCGCGAGGCCGCCACCGTGATCAAGAAGCTGGGCCAGAAGGTCGCCAAGGACGTCAAGCTGGCGCTCGTGGTGCCCGGCTCGGGCCAGGTCAAGGAACAGGCCGAGCGCGAAGGCCTGGACCAGATCTTCAAGGCCGCGGGCTTCGAATGGCGTGAACCCGGCTGCTCCATGTGCCTGGCCATGAACGCCGACCGCCTGGAGCCCGGCGAGCGCTGCGCCTCCACCAGCAACCGCAACTTCGAAGGGCGCCAGGGCGCCGGTGGCCGCACCCACCTGGTCAGCCCGGCCATGGCCGCCGCCGCTGCCGTGCACGGCCACTTTGTCGACATCCGCAAGTTCTCCTGAAGCATGAAGCTCCCCCCCGCAGCTTGCCCACTTCGTGTGGCCGCTTCCCCCCTCAAGGGGGCAACGCCATTGGCCCGGCAAAGCCGGTTCCACGGCGTTCCCCGGTACGACCACTTTATGCGTCGCAGTTCGTGCAACGCAGAACGGAGCATCAAATGAACAAGTTCACCGTGCACAAAGGCCTCGTGGCCCCCATGGACCGCGAGAACGTCGACACCGACGCCATCATCCCCAAGCAGTTCCTGAAGTCGATCCGCAAGACGGGCTTCGGCCCCAACCTCTTCGACGAATGGCGTTACCTGGACCCCGGCTACCCGGGCCAGGACCCGGCCGCTCGCCGCCCCAACCCGGACTTCGTGCTGAACCAGCCGCGCTACCAAGGCGCCTCCGTGCTGCTGGCGCGCAAGAACTTCGGCTGCGGCTCCTCGCGCGAGCACGCGCCCTGGGCGCTGGACCAGTACGGCTTTCGTGCCCTGATCGCGCCCAGCTTCGCCGACATCTTCTTCAACAACTGCTTCAAGAACGGCCTGTTGCCCATCGTGCTGCCCGAAGCCGTGGTGGCCCGGCTGTTTGACGAGTGCACGGCCTTCCCCGGCTACACCCTGACCATCGACCTGGAGCGCCAGGTGGTGATCATGGCGCAGGGCGAGGAGCTGCCCTTCGACGTGCAGCCCTTCCGCAAGTACTGCCTGCTCAACGGTTTCGACGACATCGGCCTGACCCTGCGCCACAAGGACAAGATCGCGGCTTTCGAAGCCGAACGCCTCGCAAAAAAGCCCTGGCTCGCCCATACGATGCAATAACACCCCGTTCGGGCTGAGCCTGTCGAAGCCCTCACGCGCCCTTCGACCAAGCTCAGGGCGAACAGACCTTTTAGCAAGAAAGAGATAAATGAAAATCGCAGTTCTGCCGGGTGACGGCATCGGTACCGAAATCGTGGCCGAGGCCGTCAAGGTCCTCCAGGCACTCGACCTGAAGTTCGAGATGGAAACCGCCCCCGTGGGCGGCGCGGCCTACGAGGCTGCGGGCCACCCGCTGCCCGAGTCCACGCTGAACCTGGCCAAGGCGTCCGACGCCATCCTCTTCGGCGCCGTGGGCGACTGGAAGTACGACAAGCTCGAGCGCGCGCTGCGCCCCGAGCAGGCCATCCTCGGCCTGCGCAAGCACCTGGGCCTGTTCGCCAACTTCCGCCCGGCGCTGTGCTACCCGCAGCTCACCCATGCCTCGAGCCTGAAGCCCGAGCTGGTGGCCGGCCTGGACATCCTCATCATCCGCGAGCTGACCGGCGACATCTACTTCGGCCAGCCGCGCGGCCGCCGCACCGCCGTGGACGGCCACTTCCCCGGTGCCGAAGAAGCCTTCGACACCATGCGCTACAGCCGCCCCGAGATCGAACGCATCGCCCACGTCGCCTTCCAGGCGGCGCGCAAGCGCAGCAAACGCGTGACCAGCGTGGACAAAGCCAACGTCTTGGAGACTTTCCAGTTCTGGAAAGACGTGATGACCGAAGTCGGCCAGCAATACCCCGACGTGGAGCTGCAGCACATGTACGTGGACAACGCGGCCATGCAACTCGTCAAGGCGCCCAAGGCGTTTGACGTGATCGTCACCGGCAATATGTTTGGCGACATCCTCTCGGACGAAGCCTCCATGCTCACCGGCTCGATTGGCATGCTCCCCTCGGCATCGCTGAATGCCAAAAACCAGGGCCTGTACGAACCGAGCCACGGCAGCGCACCGGATATCGCCGGCAAAGGTGTGGCCAACCCGCTGGCCACCATCCTCAGCGCCGCGATGATGCTGCGCTTCAGCCTGAACCAGGAAGCCGCCGCCCAGCGCATTGAGGCCGCCGTGCAAAGCGTGCTGGCCCAAGGCCTGCGCACGCCGGATATCTACAGCGCAGGCACCACCAAGGTGGGCACAGCGCAGATGGGGGATGCGGTGGTGACGGCACTGGGCTAACCGGCTCCAAAACCCGGCGGGTCGTCTGCCGGGTGAAATTCACCATCCAGTACAATCCAGCCCCATGCTCGCCGCTTGCCCGTTCGCATTGAACCCCACATCCGCCACCCTGGCCGATGTAGCAACGCGCGCAAGCACCACCAAAACCACGACCATTAAGGGCTGATCCAGCTCCGGTTCGTCGTGCGCCCTCCCTGGCCAGACGAGCCGGGGCAAAACAGTCTGGTCTGCACTGTTTTTTAACTTGATAGGGGCGTTGAAATGAGCAAGTTGGTAGGACTCGTCGGCTGGCGCGGCATGGTCGGCTCGGTGTTGATGGACCGCATGGCCGAAGAAAAAGACTTCGATTTGATCGAGCCGCTGTTCTTCTCCACGTCGAATGCCGGCGGCAAGGCCCCCGCACAGGCCAGGAACGAGGCCGCGCTGCAAGACGCTTTCAACATCGACGCCCTCAAGCGCTGCGAAATCATCATCACGGCCCAAGGGGGCGACTACACGAACGAGGTCTACCCCAAGCTGCGCGCTGCAGGCTGGGCTGGCCACTGGATCGACGCCGCATCCGCCCTGCGCATGGAGAAGAACGCCGTCATCGTGCTGGACCCGGTGAACATGCCCGTGATCAAGAACGCCTTGGCGCGGGGCGGCAAGGACTGGATCGGCGGCAACTGCACGGTCAGTTGCATGCTGATGGGAGTGGGCGCGCTCTACAAGGCAGGGCTCGTGGAGTGGATGAGCACGCAGACCTACCAGGCTGCCTCGGGCGGCGGCGCCCAGCACATGCGCGAGCTGCTGACGCAGTACGGCACGCTGAACGCCGAGGTCAAGGCGCTGCTGGACGACCCCAAGAGCGCCATTCTGGAGATCGACCGCAAGGTCATCGCCAAGCAACGTGCGCTCACCAGCGCCGAAACGGCCAACTTCGGCGTGCCCCTGGGTGGCAGCCTGATTCCCTGGATCGACAAAGACCTCGGCGACGGCATGTCCAAGGAAGAGTGGAAGGGCATGGCCGAGACGAACAAGATTCTGGGCATGGGCGAGGGCTTCGACTCCGCTGCGATTCCCGTCGATGGCTTCTGCGTGCGCGTGGGGGCCATGCGCTGCCACAGCCAGGCACTGACCTTCAAGCTGAAGAAAGACGTCCCCGTGGCCGATATTGAAGCCATGATCGCGGCCGACAACGAATGGGTGCAGGTGGTGCCCAACACCCGCGAAGCCACCATCAAGGCTCTCACGCCTGTGGCCGTCACCGGCACGATGCAGATTCCCGTGGGCCGCATCCGCAAGCTGGCCATGGGGCCGGAATACGTTGGAGCATTCACCGTCGGCGACCAGCTTTTGTGGGGTGCGGCCGAGCCGCTGCGGCGTATGCTGCGCATCCTGCTGGATGCCTGAACGGGTACAAAGCACGGTCAGGGCACGCGGCGCTCGTTGTGGCGAGGCAACAGCCCCGCGTGCTGGGAACCCTTCGGCTTGCCTGCCAGAAGCTTCCCCATTGCCTTAGCTTGTCACTGCAAAACATTGCTGCTATGGTGCTTTTACCTATTTTCTATGCCGGAGCGGATTGGGCATTCAGACCATGAAAAACGATATCCCGTTCGGCAACGTCCCCCACTCCTATCCGCTAATGGCAACCATGCACCGTTGGAAATACTCTGCGCTGGCGGCTGCCGCGCTCGCGTCCGTGGCTTTGTATGCGCCCGACGCACTCGCACTTGCCTTGGGGCCCGTCACGGTGCAATCGGCACTGGGCGAGCCTCTGCGTGCAGAAATCGCCTTGCCGAGCATCACGCCGGCAGAAGCCGATTCGCTGAAAGTCACTACGGCAGCACCCGAAACCTTCCGTGCCCAGGGCATGGAATATTCAAGTGCTGCGGGACAGGTACATATGGCGCTGCAGCGCAGGCCGGATGGCAGCAGTGTGCTGCGCCTGAGCAGCAACACACCTGTCAACGACCCTTTCGTGGACCTGATCATTGATGCCACTTGGGCGACCGGCCGCATCACGCGCAGTTACACCATGCTGTTTGATCCGCCGGCCATGCGTCGGCCCGCACCCAGCGTGACGGCGGCTCCCCAGGTGCGTGCACCGGCCCCAGCCGCACCCTCCGCGCAAGCCTCGGCAGTGCACACGCGCCCGGCAGCGCCGCCGCGTTCGGCTGCGCCTGCCACAGCCGAATCGTCAGGCAATGTCACCGTGAAGGCAGGCGACACCGCCGGCCGTATTGCCAGTGCCCACCGTCCGCACGATGTGTCGCTTGACCAGATGCTGGTGGCCATGCTGCGCGCCAATCCCGAGGCGTTCATTGGCGGCAACGTCAACCGACTCAAGGCCGGCGCGGTGCTGGATCTGCCAAGCGCGAGCCAGGCAGCAGCCACTCCAGCAGCCGAGGCGCGCCAGACCATCGCAGCGCAAAGCCGTGATTTCAACGCTTTCCGCCACAAGCTGGCCGCGGCAGCACCCACTGCCGAAACCACCAGTGCCGGGCGCAGCGAAAGCGGGCGCGTGCAAACGCAGGTGCAGGAGCAAAAGACGACAAGCACCTCACCCGACAAACTCACCCTCTCCAAGGGCGCCGTCAAAGGCACCAAGGCCACGCCGGAAGCACTGGCGACGCGCAAGCAGGCCAGTGAAACGTCCGCACGGGTGGAAGAGCTGTCCAAGAACATCAGCGATCTCAACAAGCTGGCGAGTGCTTCCGGTTCTGCCGCTGGCGCAGTGCCCAGCGCACCTGCCGCGTCCACAGCAACGGGAGCAGGCCCAGCCGTGACAAGCACCGCTGCGGTTCCCCCAGCCGTACCAGCCGCCACCCCGGCAAGCGCATCTGGTCCGGCCATCGCAGCATCGGCCCCCGCTCCGCAGGCGACAGCGCCTGCCGCCACCGCTAGCGCTGAAGCCTCCCCACCTGCTGCGGCCAGCACGATCGCCGCCAGCGAAATGGTGCCCGCTTCGGCACCTGCCGCCCCTGCGCCGGCAGCGTCGAAGGCCGCCGCTGTGCCTCCTGCTCCAGCGCCTGCAGAAGAACCTGGTTTCATCGCGGGTTTGCTGGAGCAGCCGCTGATTCCCGCAGGCGCGCTGACACTGCTGCTGTTGCTTGGCTACGGTGGCTACCGCATCGCCCAGCGCCGTCGCAACCAGTCAGGCGTCGACAGCTCGTTCCTCGAAAGTCGCCTGCAGCCCGACTCCTTCTTCGGCGCCAGTGGCGGCCAGCGCGTCGATACAGCAGGCACCGATTCCACCGGCTCCTCCATGGCGTATTCGCCCAGCCAGCTGGACGCGGGCGGCGACGTGGATCCAGTGGCAGAAGCCGATGTCTACCTCGCCTACGGCCGTGACCTGCAAGCCGAAGAAATCCTCAAGGAGGCGATCCGGCACAACCCGGAGCGGGTGTCCGTCCACGCCAAGCTTGCCGAAATCTACGCCAAGCGACAAGACCGCAAATCGCTGGAAGCCGTGGCCAAGGATATTTTTGGCATTACCAACGGAGAAGGTGCCGACTGGAACCGCGTTACGGAACTTGGCCGCGACCTGGATCCAGAAAACAGCTTCTACCACCCAGGTGGACAGCAAACCCCTGCCCCTGAGTTGACCCCTCCGAGCCACTTTGTCAGCACCTTTGGCCCCTCCGAAGGACCCCCATCGCTGCCCGCTGATCTGGACCTGGACCTGGACCTTGATCTGCCCGACGATGCACTGACAGAGGCACCCGCACCGGCGCCAGCAGTGGCCGGCAGCTTCGCCGCCGCAGCGGCGGCAGCAGCTGTGGCAAGTGCGACCGCACGCACTCCGCTGGATACGGCTGCTGCACCTGCACAGGAAGAGCCGGCCTGGTCCCCGCCCACTGGTTCTGGCACCTTGGCCTGGGAGGCGCCCGAGAAAGTGGAGCCAGCGCCCGAAGCCGCTGCACCAGAGCAAGAGCAAGATCTGCATGATTTCCCACTCGATCTACCTGCCATGGACACCCAGCCGCAAGCACTGGCGCCAGCCGAGGCACCGTTCATTCCTTCGGATTCCGGTTTGATGGATTTCGACCTGGATCACTTGTCGCTGGACCTGAACACCAAGGCTGAAGCAAAGGCAGAGGCAGTGGAAGCAACGCACGAAGCCTCGGTAGCCCAAGAAGACCCCTTGGCCACCAAGCTGGCGCTTGCCCATGAGTTCGATGCCATCGGCGACAACGACGGTGCACGCACCCTGATTGAGGAAGTCATCGCCGAGTCCAGCGGTGAACTCAAGGCCCGCGCGCAACGCATGTTGAGCGAGTTGAGCTGAGCGGGCTCGCGGTATTGGGCTCCCGGATCGCCTTGGGCCTGAGCTACGCTGGCCAGCATTACAGCGGCTGGCAAAGCCAGTCCTCGGGCAACACCATCCAGGACCACCTGGAGGCCGCGCTGGCGCGCTTTGCCGGCGAGGGCAATGCCCGCATCACCACCCTGTGTGCAGGCCGCACCGACGCCGGCGTGCACGGCCTGATGCAGGTGGTGCATTTCGATGCGCCGGTGCAGCGTCCAGTCGCTGCCTGGGTGCGCGGCACGAACACTTTTCTCCCCTCCAACATCGCCGTGCAATGGGCGCGCGCCGTGCCTGACGGCTTTCACGCCCGCGCCAGCGCCACGGCACGTCGCTATGCCTACGTGCTGCTGCAGTCGCCGGTACGCCCCAGTGTCGAGGCCGGCCGGGTCGGCTGGGTATTCCGCCCGCTGGATGGTGCGGCCATGGTTGCTGCAGCGCGCCTGCTGGAAGGCGAGCACGATTTCAGCTCTTTTCGCGCCGCTGCCTGCCAGGCGCTCTCTCCCGTCAAGACCCTGGCGCCCATCCGCATCACCCGCAGCAGCATGCCAGTGGGAAGTGCCGGGAGCGACAGCGCAAGCTGCTACTGGCGCTTCGAATTCGAAGCCAACGCTTTTTTGCACCACATGATCCGCAACATCATGGGCTGCCTGATTGCTGTTGGCCAGGGCAGCCAGCCCCCTGAATGGATGGCACAGGTGCTGCAGGCGCGCTCGCGCAAGGTGGCGGCGCCGACCTTTTCGCCCGACGGGCTGTATTTTCTGGGGCCGGTGTACGCACCATCGTGGGGCCTGCCCGCACGAACCGCTGCGTATGATTGGCTGCCATGAAAGCACCGCTTGCCCCCACACCCACCCCGGCCCGCACGCGCATCAAGATCTGCGGACTGACGCGCGAAGAGGACGTGGATGCGGCCGTGGCCGCCGGAGCCGACGCCATCGGTTTTGTGATGTATGCACCGAGCCCGCGTGCCGTGACGCCAGCGCGTGCCGCAGAGCTGGCGGCGCGCCTGCCGCCGTTTGTCACACCTGTGCTGTTGTTCGTCAATGAAAGTACTACCAATGTGATAGCTGCAAGCGCTTATGTAGCAGGCGCTACACTGCAATTTCATGGAGACGAAACACCGGAAGACTGCTGGGCTGCCAGCGGCCAGGGCGCCCGGCCCTTCCTGCGCGCCGCACGCATTCCCCTGGGCGAAGGCGGGGCACGCTTCCCCCTCGTAGAATATGCCCAGCAATTCTCCCGCGCCCAAGCCATCTTGCTCGACGCCCATGTCGAAGCGTACGGCGGTGGCGGCAAGGCATTCAATTGGTCACTTCTTCCTCCAAGCGTAAACGCTCACCTCGTCTTAAGTGGTGGACTCTCGCCTGCAAACGTGGGCGATGGGATCTTGGCGCTGCGGCCGCGTTGCACGACGCTCGCGGTTGACGTCAGCTCCGGCGTCGAATGCGATGCCCCTGGGGGAGGAACCCACAAGGGCATCAAGGACGCCGACAAGATCCAACGATTCGTCGCCGCCGTGCGTGCGGCCGACGAGCACCTTGCCAGGAACACCCATGTTTGATTACCAGCAGCCCGACGCGTCGGGCCATTTCGGCAGCTACGGCGGCAGCTTCGCCAGCGAGACGCTCACCTTTGCCCTGAAAGAGCTGCGGGAAGCCTATGCACGCTACCAGCATGACCCGGACTTTTTGGCCGAATTCGCCTACGAGCTGAACCACTTCGTCGGCCGGCCCTCGCCGGTCTACCACGCAGCGCGCACCAGCCAGGAGCTTGGCGGCGCGCAGATCTACCTCAAGCGCGAAGACCTCAACCACACCGGCGCGCACAAGATCAACAACGTCATCGGCCAGGCGATGTTGGCCAAGCGCATGGGCAAGCCGCGCATCATTGCCGAGACCGGCGCCGGCCAGCACGGTGTGGCCACGGCCACCATCTGCGCCCGCTATGGGCTCGAATGCGTGGTGTACATGGGCAGCGAAGACGTCAAGCGCCAAAGCCCCAACGTCTACCGCATGAAGCTGCTGGGCGCTACCGTGGTGCCGGTGGATTCAGGCAGCAAGACGCTGAAAGATGCGCTGAACGAAGCCATGCGCGACTGGGTGGCCAACGTGGACAACACCTTCTACATCATCGGTACGGTGGCTGGCCCGCACCCCTACCCCATGATGGTGCGCGACTTCCAGAGCGTGATCGGCACCGAGTGCCTGACGCAGATGCCGCCCATGCTGGCCGAGCAAAAAATAGCCGCCGAGCAACCCGACGTGGTGCTGGCCTGCGTGGGCGGTGGCAGCAATGCCATGGGCATCTTCTACCCCTACATCCCCTTTGAAAAAACGCGGCTGATCGGCGTCGAAGCAGCCGGCGAAGGCCTGGACAGCGGCAAGCATTCGGCCAGCCTGCAGCGCGGCTCCAGCGGCGTGCTGCACGGCAACCGCACCTTCATCCTGCAGGACGAAAACGGCCAGATCACCGAGACACACAGCATCAGCGCAGGGCTCGACTACCCCGGCGTCGGCCCCGAACACGCCTGGCTGCAGGAGATCGGCCGGGCCGAATACGTGGGCATCACCGACACCGAGGCGCTCGCCGCCTTCCACCACCTGTGCCGCACGGAGGGCATCATCCCCGCGCTGGAATCGAGCCACGCCTTTGCCTACGCCATGCAGCTGGCCAAAACCATGCGCCCTGACCAATCCATCCTCGTCAACCTCTCGGGCCGGGGCGACAAGGACATCGGCACCGTGGCCGACCTGTCAGGCGAGGACTTCTACGACCGCCCTTCCATGCGCGGCCTGACGGTCAAGGGCGCAGGAGGAAAACCATGAACCCGGGACGCATTGCCACCACGTTTGAGCAGCTTGCCGCGCGCGGCCGCAAGGCCTTGATTCCCTATGTCACGGCCGGGTTCCCCTTTGCCGACATCACCCCCGCGCTGATGCACGGCATGGTGGAGGCTGGCGCCGACGTGATCGAGCTGGGCGTGCCGTTCTCCGACCCCATGGCCGATGGCCCGGTGATCCAGAAAGCCGGTGAAAAGGCCCTGGCGCTGGGCGTCGGCCTCAAGCAAGTGCTGGCCTACGTGCGCGAGTTCCGCGAAGAGAACCAGACCACACCGGTGGTGCTGATGGGCTACGCCAACCCTGTGGAGCGCTACGACCAGATCCACGGCACCGGTGCCTTCGTGCGCGATGCGGCGGCGGCCGGCGTCGATGGCGTGCTCATCGTCGACTACCCGCCCGAGGAATGCGAAGCCTTTGCCGCTGCGCTGCGCGCGCAGGGCATGGACCTGATCTTCCTGCTGGCCCCTACCTCTACCTCCGAGCGCATGGCCCA